>NZ_JBHXRU010000049.1:0-31560 GCF_042716255.1 Streptomyces sp. NPDC058662
CGTCAGGACGAGGGCGACGGCCGCCGGCCACGGGCCGCGGACGTACGGGGAGACGAGCAGGGCCGCGCCGAGGTAGGCGACGGCAGCGGTGGCGGTGTGCCCCGAGGGGAAGTAGCCGGCGGCCCAGGGCTCCAGCGGCCCCGGGCGGCCGGTCCACACCTTCAGCGGGACGACCAGCGCCGGGATCAGGGCCATGGCCGCCACGGCGGCCAGGGCGCCCCGCCGGTCACCGCGCCGGGCGGCGTACGCCGCGCACAGGAGCAGTACCGGCAGGGCGACGGGCACGTTTCCGAGGTCCGAGAGCCGCTCGCTGACGGAGTCGGGGACCGCGCCGACCAGCGCGCGGCTCAGCCGCTCGTCGGGGGCCAGCAGCGGGCCCGACACGAGGACCTGCCAGGTGACCAGCCCGAGGAGGACGGCGCACAGCGCCGCGAGGAGAGTGGCCGGCCGTCCCGGAACAGGGGGGATGGTTCCGGGACGGCCGCCCGGACCGGGTTGCCGCACGCCCCGGGGGGTTTGGGGCGGACGGCTGTCCGATCGGTGAGGAGTGTGCGCGAACGCATGCCCAGTACGGCGCTGGGGAAGCCCGGTACTGGTGTCGCCCACGGTTTCCCGGGAGCGGGGTGTCTCACTCATCTGCAGAAACCGTACGGCAGCGGAAGGGGGACCGACAGCAGGAACGCGCTCCCGACATCGGCCCCCCACACCTTCTTCACAGCGCCCGACCGTTACCGGTGGTAGAGGGCGGCCGCCGCGTTCGGATGTTCTACCGGTTCGATCAGATGCCCGCGAACGCGGCCTCGATGATGTCCAGGCCCTCGTTCAGCAGGTCCTCGCCGATCACGATCGGCGGGAGGAAGCGCAGCACGTTGCCGTACGTGCCGCAGGTGAGGACGAGCAGGCCCTCGGCGTGGCAGGCCTTGGCGAGCGCGCCGGCCGCCTCCGGGAACGGGGTCTTGGAGACCGGGTCCTTCACGAGCTCGATGGCGACCATGGCGCCGCGGCCGCGGATGTCGCCGATGATCTCGTACTTCTCCTGCATGGCCGTCAGGCGGGCCTTCATCAGGGACTCGATCTTCTTCGCCCGGGCGTTGAGGTCGAGCTCCTTCATGGTCTCGATGGAGCCGAGCGCCCCGGCGCACGCCACCGGGTTGCCGCCGTACGTACCGCCCAGGCCGCCCGCGTGGGCGGAGTCCATGATCTCGGCGCGGCCGGTCACGGCGGCGAGCGGCAGGCCGCCTGCGATGCCCTTGGCGGTGGTGATCAGGTCCGGGACGATGCCCTCGTCCTCGCACGCGAACCACTGGCCGGTGCGGCAGAAGCCGGACTGGATCTCGTCGGCGACGAAGACGATGCCGTTGTCGTTGGCGAACTGCACCAGCGCGGGCAGGAAGCCCTTGGCCGGCTCGATGAAGCCGCCCTCGCCGAGGACCGGCTCGATGATGATCGCGGCGACGTTCTCGGCGCCGATCTGCTTGGTGATCTGGTCGATCGCCTGGGCGGCGGCCTCGGGACCGCAGTTCTCGGCACCGGTGGGCCAGCGGTAGCCGTAGGCCACCGGCACGCGGTAGACCTCGGGGGCGAAGGGCCCGAAGCCCTGCTTGTACGGCATGTTCTTCGAGGTCAGCGCCATCGTGAGGTTCGTACGGCCGTGGTAGCCGTGGTCGAAGACGACGACGGCCTGGCGCTTGGTGTACGCACGGGCGATCTTGACGGCGTTCTCGACGGCCTCGGCGCCGGAGTTGAACAGGGCCGACTTCTTGGCGTGGTCACCCGGGGTCAGCTCGGCGAGGGCCTCGCAGACCTCGACGTAGCCCTCGTACGGGGTGACCATGAAACAGGTGTGCGTGAAGTTCGCGAGCTGCGCGGAGGCGCGGCGCACGACGGCCTCGGCGGAGGCGCCGACGGAGGTCACGGCGATACCGGAACCGAAGTCGATCAGGCGGTTGCCGTCGACGTCCTCGATGATGCCGCCGTCCGCGCGGGCCGTGAAGACGGGGAGCACGGAGCCCACGCCGCCGGCGACCGTCGCAAGACGGCGGGCCTGCAGCTCCTGCGACTTGGGGCCGGGGATCGCGGTGACGATGCGGCGCTCCTGCGGGACAGAGGTCATAGGGGGCTCCTGGGGTGTTTTCGGACGCACTCGTGTCTTTGTCCGCAGGCTAGGCCCGGGGGCGGGTGTACTGCATGCTCCGTTCGGGAGTGGTGCCCGCGTGTCCTTGTCCGTGACGGCCATAGGAAGGACGGCGGGGGTGTCCTGTGGATCGGGCCGGGGCACGGGCCCGACGCCCGCCCGGGCACTAGATTGGGCGCCGCAGCGCAGCGCAGCGCACGCACGGCAGGGGGCAGGGGTTTCATGGACACCGAGGGCACGTACGACGGGCAGACCACGCGCGCGGGCCACGTGCCGCGACCCGCGGGCCCGCCCGTCCACCCCCCGAGGCCCCGCCACGCCCCGGCCGGCCCCCCGGCCCTCGCGGACTGGCTGCGCGTCCCGCGCACGTCCGACGGGCCCGGCGTGTGGTCCTACGGGCACGTCCCGCGCGCCGCCGAGGAACCCGACCGGACCCCCACCCGCCAACTGCTCAGCGGCGCCCTGATCGCCCTGCTGGCCGGCCTGTTGCTGTGGTCCCTGCTGTGGAACGGCTACCTGGGCGGGTTCTGGCTCTGGCCGCTCTACATGTTCACCCCCGACTCCTGGGCCGGGACGCTGCCGTCCGTCGTGGCCTCGTACCTCTGGTACGCCGCGGTCGCCGGCGGGCTCGCCTTCGGCTTCGGCCGCCTCGGCCGCTGGCCCGAGCTCGGCCGGCGGATCGCCGGCGGCGACCGCTCCGCGCGCGCCGCACGCCCTGCGGCGGCGGCCCCGCCGCCGCCGGGAGGGCCCGACGACCCCGCCCGGTGGCCGCAGGTGCGGGAGGCCGGGATGGCGGACGTCGCCGACCGGCTGGCGCGGGAGGCGGAGTCCGGGCGGATGAACGACGTCGACTGCGTCCGGATCCGCCGGGCCTGGGAGTCCGTACGCGTCGACCCCTCCCGCGCCCGGGCCTTCGCCGACGCCGTGCGGGACAAGGGCGCCGGCGCCTGCGTGCACCCGTCCGGCGCGCGCGACCTGCCCGCGCGGACGGCCCGGCACGACCTGCTGGCCCGGCAGGTACTCCTCGGCACCGTCGAGGACGGCCCGCGCAACCCCTACGCCCGCCGCGGCACCCCGCTCGCGCTCGACCCCGACGTCCTCGGCACCTCGCTGCTCGCGGTCGGCCCGTCCGGGACCGGCAAGACGGTCCGGCTGGTGCGGCCCGTCGTCGAGGCGCTCGCCCTCCAGGCGCTCGCCGGGCAGGCCGCGGTCGTCGCCGTCGGCGCGGCCGGGGCCCCGCTCGGCCCGGACGAGGGCTACGACGTCGTGGTACGCGTCGGCGACCCCGCCTCCGTCCACGACCTCGACCTCTACGGCGGCACCACCGACCCCGACGAGGCCGCCACCCTGCTCGCGGAGGCCTTCGTCGGCGACGTCCCGGGCATCGACGTACGGCGCTCGGCGACCGCCCTCGCCCAGCTCATCGGCCCCTTCCGGGCGGCGTACGGCCGCTTCCCCGCCGTGCCCGAGCTGCGCGAGCTGCTCGACCGGGTCCCCGCCGCCCTGACCGCGCTGCGCGAGGCGCTGGCCGGCGGCGAGCACCACGCCATGCTGCGGGAACTCGACGCGCGGGAGCGGCAGCACGGCGCCCCCGCCGACCCCGGACCCGCCCTCGCCGACCGGGCGGCCCTGCTGGACCGCCCCGCCTTCGCCACGTTCTTCAACGTCGGGGGCGGCGCCGCCGGCCACGGCCGGCCCTTCTCGCTGCGCGCCCTGGAACACCCGATCCGGGTACGCGTCGACCTGCCCGAGCGCGCTCACGCCGACGCCTCCCGGATCCTGGCCCGGCTGCTGCTGGCCCAGTTCAACGCCGCCGCGGCCGCCCGCTCCGACCGCTCCCTCTTCGCCTTCCTCGCCTTCGACGACGCCTCGCACACGCTGACCCCCGGGACGGTGCGCGGCGTCCAGCGGCTGCGCTCGGCGCACGCCGGAGTACTGCTCGCCCTGCGCACCCTGGACGACGTACCGGAGGCGCTGCGCACCCCGCTGCTCGGGGCCGTCGGCTGCCGCATGGCCTTCTCGGGGGTCACCACCTGGGACGGGAAGCGCTTCGCCGAGGCCTGGGGCACCGAATGGGTCGAGGCCCGCGACGTCACCCACCGGACCGTCTTCGCCGACCAGCCGCTGACCCGTGCCCTCCACGCCTTCCGCAAGCTCGTCACCGGCAAGGCCGTCACCACGGACGCGGTCACCGTGCGGCAGGTGGAACGGGAGCGCTGGTCCGCCTCGGACCTGGCGCACGCGGTGCCGCCCGGGCACGCGGTGCTGTCGCTGACCTCCGTCCGCGGTGAGCGGGCCGCCCCGCTCCTGGTCAAGCTGGCCGGAACGGCCTGACCGGTACGCCGACCCGTACGGGGTGGCAGAATCGAGGAGAGTCGTTCATACGACACGGCGAAAAAGCGCGGGCGGCCCCCTGCTGCTGTTCTCCCGACGGAGCCGAACGGCCCCCGCCCCTCCTCCCGCGAAGGCCCCTGACAACCGATGCCGCTCACCCTCGCCTCGCTCGTCCACCACTCGGCGCTCAAACTCAGCGTCCGCGCCGGGGAGGGCCGCCTCGACACCCCGGTGCGCTGGGCCCACGTCAGCGAGCTCGCCGACCCCGTCCCCTACATGGAGGGCGGCGAACTGCTGCTGATCACCGCGATGAAGCTGGACGCCGAGGATCCGCGGGAGATGGCCCGGTACGTGCGCCGCCTGGCGGCCGCCGGTGTCGTGGGCATCGGATTCGCGATCGGCGTCAACTACGAGGAGATCCCGCAGGCCCTCGTCGACGCCGCCCGGGAGGAGGACCTCCCGCTGCTGGAGGTGCCGCGCCGGACCCCGTTCCTGGCGATCAGCAAGGCCGTCTCGGCCGCCCTGGCGGCCGACCAGTACCGGGCCGTCACCGCCGGATTCGAGGCCCAGCGCGAGCTGACCCGCGCCGCGCTCTCCGCGGACGGCCCCGCCGAACTGCTGGCGAAGCTGGCCGCCCACGTCCACGGCTGGGCCGCGCTCTACGACACCTCGGGCGCGGTCGTCGCGGCCGCGCCCGACTGGGCCGCGCGGCGCGCGGCCAGGCTCACCCCCGACGTGGAGCGGCTGCGGGAGCGGCCCGCGCCCGCCAGCGCAGTCGTCGGCGGCTCCGAGGACCGCGTCGAGCTCCAGTCGCTCGGTACGGGGCGCCGGCCCCGGGGAGCGCTGGCCGTCGGCACCGGGGCCCCGCTGGGCACGGCCGAGCGGTACGCCGTGCACTCCGCGGTCGCCCTCCTCACCCTCACCACCGAACGCTCGCGCTCGCTGCACGACGCCGAGTCGCGGCTCGGCTCGGCGGTGCTGCGGATGCTGCTCGCGGGGGAGGCCGAGCACGCGCGGGCCGTGGCCGGCGACCTGTACGGGGGCCTGCTGGAAGCGCCGTTCCGCCTGGTCGTGGCCGAACCGGCGCTGCCGGGGACGGACCGGCCGGAGGGGCTGGCCCTGCTCGTCGACGCGGTGGAGTCGGCCGCCGCCCGTACGGGGGAGACCCTGCTGGTGGTCCCGGAGGCGGGGCGGCTCGTGGTCCTGGCGGCCGACGGCGGCTCGGCCGTCCAGGCCTGCGCGGCGCACGCCGAGGCGCTGGAGGTCAGGCGGGGCCGGGACGCCACCGGCCCGGAGCCGGACGAGCTGGTCATCGGCCTGTCCGCCCCTGCCGGACCGGCGACCGTGGCCGGCGCCCTCACCCAGGCCGACCAGGCCCTCGCCGTGGCCCGCCGGCGCGGGCGGCCGATGGTCGAGCACGAGGAGATGGCGGCCGGCTCCGTCCTGCCGCTGCTGGCCGACGACGCGGTACGGGCCTTCGCGGACGGCACCCTGCGGGCCCTGCGGGAGCACGACGCCACCGGCCGCGGGGACCTGGTGGCCTCGCTGCGGGCCTGGCTCTCCCGGCACGGCCAGTGGGACGCCGCCGCCGCCGACCTCGGCGTGCACCGGCACACCCTGCGCTACCGGATGAAGCGGGTCGAGGAGATCCTCGGCCGCTCCCTGGACGACCCGGACGTCCGCATGGAGCTGTGGCTGGCCCTGAAAGCCACCTCGGCCCCTTCCTGACCCCGCCGCCGAGGCCCCGCCGGTCCCGCGCAGGCGCGGGGCGTCCGGCCGACAGTGACAAACCGGCGCGGCCCGGACGGCGTGTACTACACGCCGGACAAACGACGTTTCCCCGGCGGAGTCCTACGGTGGAGGGGACAAGGACCCACCGCACCCATTCGAAGGGCCGGGATTCGCATGACTTCCACCCACGCCTTCTGGCTCGCCGGCCGCCTGGCCACCGGCGAGGACAGCTTCGACGTCCACTCCCCGTGGGACGGCCGCCTGGTAGGCACCGTGAGCGTGCCCACCGACGCGCAGGTCGAAGAGGCCGTGGCCGCGGCGTACGCCGTGACGGCGGAGTTCTCCGCGACCCCCGCCCACGTACGGGCGGCAGCCCTGGACCACGTGTCCAAGCGGCTCGCCGAGCGCACGGAGGAGATCGCCCAGCTGATCTCCGCCGAGAACGGCAAGCCCGTCAAGTGGGCCCGCGGCGAGGTCGGCCGTGCGGTGTCGGTGTTCCGCTTCGCCGCCGAGGAGGCCCGCCGCTTCAACGGCGGAGACGCCCAGCGCCTGGACACCGACGCGGGCGGCGTCGGCCGGCTCGCGCTGACCCGCCGCTTCGTCAAGGGTCCGGTCCTCGGCATCGCGCCGTTCAACTTCCCGCTCAACCTGTGCGCCCACAAGGTGGCCCCGGCCATCGCCGTCGGAGCGCCGATCATCCTCAAGCCCGCCCCGGCCACGCCCCTCTCCGGGCTGATCCTGGGCGAGCTGCTCGCCGAGACCGACCTCCCGGCCGGCTCCTGGTCGGTCCTCCCGGTCGCGAACGAGAAGATGCCCGCCCTGGTCAAGGACGAGCGCCTCCCCGTCATCTCCTTCACCGGCTCCGACACCGTCGGCTACGCCATCCAGCAGTCGGTGCCGCACAAGCACTGCACCCTGGAGCTGGGCGGCAACGCCGCGGCCGTCGTACTGGCCGACTGGGCCTCCGAGGCCGACCTCGACTGGGCCGCGACCCGTATCGCGACCTTCTCGAACTACCAGGCCGGCCAGTCCTGCATCTCCGTGCAGCGCGTGATCGCCGACGCCACCGTCTACGACCGGCTGGTCGAGAAGGTCGTCGACAAGGTCCGGGCGCAGGTCACCGGCGACCCGTCCGACTCCGCCACCGACGTGGGCCCCCTCGTCTCCGAGGACGCCGCCGAGCGCGTCGAGTCCTGGGTCGACGAGGCGGTGTCCGGCGGCGCCAAGCTCCTCACCGGCGGCAAGCGCGACGGCGCCTCGTACGAGCCCACCGTCCTCGCGGAGGTCCCGGCGGGCGTCAAGCTCGCCACCGAGGAGGTCTTCGGACCGGTGCTGACGCTCCAGAAGGTCGACGGCACCGACGAGGCCTTCGCCGCCGTGAACGACTCGAAGTTCGGCCTGCAGACCGGCGTCTTCACCCGCGACATCCAGACCGCCTTCCGCGCCCACCGCGAGCTGGAGGTCGGCGGTGTGGTCGTCGGTGACGCGCCGTCCTACCGCGCCGACCAGATGCCCTACGGCGGCGTCAAGCAGTCCGGTGTGGGCCGCGAGGGCGTGCGCTACGCGATGGACGACTACACGTACGAGCGAGTCCTGGTCCTGACCGGCCTCGACATCTGATCCCGTACCGCCAAAAAGCCGACGGCCGGAGCCCACTGTGCGGGGGCTCCGGCCGTCTTCCTTTTCCGGAGCGGCCGCAGTGGGTACGTCTTCGGGGTAGCACCGGCCGGCCGTCCGGCCGGTTGTCCGACTCGGCGGCGAGGTGAGCCCCCTCATGTCCGCAACACAGCCCGCACAGCCCGCACAGCCCGTTCAGCCCGGCGGCGCGACCCAGCCCCCGGGCGCCCGGCCCAAGGTGACCGAGCGCGAGGCACGGCAGGTCGCGGAAGCGGCCCGGGAACAGGACTGGCGCAAGCCCAGCTTCGCCAAGGAGCTGTTCCTCGGGCGGTTCCGGCTCGACTTGATCCACCCCCACCCGCAGCCCGCCGACGAGGACGTCCGGCGCGGCGAGGCCTTCCTGGCCCGGCTGCGGGAGTTCTGCGAGACGCGGATCGACGGCGCCCGCATCGAACGGGAGGCGCAGATCCCCGACGAGACGGTGCGCGGGCTCAAGGAGCTCGGCGCCCTCGGGATGAAGATCGGCACCGAGTACGGAGGCCTCGGCCTCACCCAGGTCTACTACAACAAGGCGCTCGCCCTCGTCGGCTCGGTCAGCCCGGCCATCGGCGCCCTGCTCTCCGCGCACCAGTCGATCGGCGTGCCCCAGCCGCTGAAGATGTTCGGCACGCAGGAGCAGAAGGATCTCTACCTGCCGCGCTGCGCCACCACCGCCGTCAGCGCCTTCCTGCTCACCGAGCCCGACGTCGGCTCCGACCCGGCGCGGCTGGCGACCACGGCCGTCCCCGACGGGGAGGACGCGTACGTCCTCGACGGGGTGAAGCTGTGGACCACCAACGGGGTCGTCGCCGACCTGCTCGTGGTGATGGCCCGGGTGCCCCGGAGCGAGAACCACCGGGGCGGGATCACCGCCTTCGTCGTGGAGGCCGACTCGCCCGGCGTCACCGTCGAGCACCGCAACGCCTTCATGGGCCTGCGCGGCCTGGAGAACGGGGTCACCCGCTTCCACGCCGTACGGGTCCCCGCCGCCCAGCGCATCGGCGCCGAGGGCGCCGGCCTCAAGATCGCGCTGACCACCCTCAACACGGGCCGGCTCTCCCTGCCGGCCATGTGCGTCGGCGCCGGCAAATGGTGCCTCAAGATCGCCCGGGAGTGGTCCGGCGTCCGCGAGCAGTGGGGCCGGCCGGTGGCACGGCACGAAGCGGTCGGCGCCAAGATCTCCTTCATCGCCGCCACCACCTTCGCCCTCGAAGCGGTGGTCGACCTCGCCTCCCAGATGGCCGACGAGGACCGCAACGACATCCGCATCGAGGCGGCCCTCGCCAAGCTCTACGGCTCCGAGATGGCCTGGCTGATGGCCGACGAGCTGGTCCAGATCCGCGGCGGCCGGGGCTTCGAGACCGCCGAGTCGCTCGCCGCCCGCGGCGAACGGGCCGTCCCCGCCGAGCAGATGCTGCGCGACCTGCGCATCAACCGGATCTTCGAGGGCTCGACGGAGATCATGCACCTGCTCATCGCCCGCGAGGCCGTCGACGCCCACCTGTCGGTGGCCGGGGACCTCATCGACCCGGAGAAGGCCCTCGGCGACAAGGCGCGGGCGGGGGCACGCGCCGCCGGCTTCTACGCCCGCTGGCTGCCGAAACTGGCCGCCGGAGCCGGACAGGTGCCCGGCGCCTACGGGGAGTTCCGCCCCGCCGGCCACCCCGACCTCGCCACCCACCTGCGCTACGTCGAACGCGCCGCCCGCAAACTCGCCCGGGCCACGTTCCTGGCCATGGCGCGGTGGCAGGGCCGGATGGAGACCAAGCAGGGCTTCCTCGGCCGGATCGTCGACATCGGCGCCGAACTCTTCGCCATGAGCGCCGCCTGCGTCCGCGCCGAGCACCTGCGGGCCGCCGACGAGCACGGACGCGAGGCCTACCAGCTGGCCGACGCCTTCTGCCGGCAGTCCCGGATCCGCGTCGAGGAGCTCTTCGGCCGGCTCTGGTCCAACACCGACGACCTCGACCGCAAGGTGGTCGAGGGCGTCCTGTCGGGCACCTACGCCTGGCTGGAGGAGGGGGTCCTCGACCCCTCCGGCGACGGCCCGTGGATCGCCGACGCCGCGCCCGGTCCCTCCATCCGCGAAAACGTGCACCGCCCACTGCGCTGACCTGCGATCATCTCCGCACGCCGCCAGGCGTACGAGGATGGGTACGCGTACAGGTACGCGTACGAGCACAAGGCGGACGAGAACGATGCCGACGGCAGAGGAGGACCGCGCCAGCCGACGGCTGGCCTGGTGCGTGGCCCACCTGCTGCGCCACGCACCGGACCGCGTCGTCATGGACCTGGTCGGCCGGCTCGACCCGGCCGCCCGCAAGTACCTGTGCCGCGACGCGTGGCTGCCCGCCTCCACCGTCACCCTGCTGCTGCGCCACGGCTCCGAGGGCGACCGGCACTACATCGCCCGCAACCCCCGCGTCGTCGGGCGCCCCCTGCCCGGCTTGCGGGGACCGGAGCTGTACGCCGCCCGCACGGCGTCGCAGGAGCTGCGGCGGGCGGTCGCGGCCGAACTCGGCCGGGACCCCGCCGCCGGGCTCACCGCCGAGGAGCTGGTCGCGCAGCTGCGCCGGCACGGCGGGCGGCGGCCGCGGGCCGCCCTGGACGTGCTCACCTTCCCCCACGAGAGGGACCCGGACCTGCTGCTGCGCGAGCACGCCGCCGCACCGCTGCCGACGGGCGCGGTCGAGGCGCTGCTGCTGGTCGCCGACCTCCCCCGGGACGTCGGCCTCGCCCTCCTCGACACCCGCGCGGTCCCCGTCCACCGGCGCCACTGGCACCGGCCGGCCGTCCGCGCCGTGCGGATGGGCCTGCTCACGCACGAGGAGCTGGTGGCGCACGTCGCCCCGGCGCACCGGACCCTGCTGCTCGGACACCTGCCCGAACGGAGCGGCCTGCGCTGGACCCTGCCCGAGCAGGCCGGCATGCGGACGGCCGTGGCCCGCGCGCTGGGCCCGCTGGGGGACGATCCGCGCGTGTGGTCCGAGCTGGCGCGGTACGCCGCCGGCTTCCCGGGCACGCTGCCCGAGCTGGTGTCCGCCGTGGCGGCCGGCACCGTACAGCCGCAGCCGCAGCCGCCGCAGCAGCCGGAACCGGACCCGGACCCGTGGCTCACCCGGGCGGTCCGCCACTTCGCGCCGGCGCCCGCCCCCGAGCCCTCCGGCGACGTGGAGTACGAACTCGCCCTGGCGAGCCTCGCCGTACCCATGGAGGACGTTCGCGAGGACATCCGCTGGGTGCGGGACTGCCTGGCCCGGGGGGTGCTCACCGGCGCCGACGTGATCCGGCACAAGCTGCCCGCCTGCTGGGCCCTCGACGAGGACCACTGGCTGGGCGACGTGGACCACCCGGACCGGCACGACCGGCCGGCGGCCGTGCTCGACGCCCGCGCCGAGGCGGACCGGCTGTTCGCCGCCGCCCTCGACGACGATCCGGACGCGTGGTGGCGGGCGGCCCGCGCGCTCCCGCACTTCACCGGGACGCTCCCGGAACTGCTCGCCCGCCCCACGGACGGGGACTCCGTGTCCGAGCCGTTCTGACTTCCGGCAACAATGGGGGGCATGAGCGACCGTCCAGCCCCTCTCGCCGACCCGCACCTCCTCTTCGACGCCGCGGCCGGCCCCCGCGACATCGTCGTCCTCGGGTCCACCGGGTCCATCGGTACCCAGGCCATCGACCTGGCCCTGCGCAACCCGGACCGGTTCCGCGTGACCGCGCTGTCCGCCGCGGGCGGCCGGGTCGCCCTGCTGGCCGAGCAGGCCCGACTGCTGCGGGTCAACGCGGTGGCCGTTGCCCGCGAGGACGCCGTACCGGCCCTGAAAGAGGCGCTGAGCGCCGAGTACGGCGGGTCCGAGGCGCTGCCCGAGATCCTGGCGGGACCCGACGCCGCGGCCGAACTCGCCGCCTCGCCGTGCCACACCGTCCTCAACGGCATCACCGGCTCCATCGGCCTCGCGCCCACCCTCGCCGCACTGCGGGCGGGCCGGACCCTGGCCCTGGCCAACAAGGAGTCGCTGATCGTCGGCGGTCCGCTGGTCAAGGCCCTGGCGAAGCCCGGCCAGATCATCCCGGTGGACTCCGAGCACGCCGCGCTCTTCCAGGCGCTCGCCGCCGGCACCCGGGCGGACGTCCGCAAGCTCGTCGTCACCGCCTCGGGCGGACCCTTCCGCGGCCGCACCCGCGCCGAGCTGGCCGGCGTGACCGTCCAGGACGCCCTCGCGCACCCGACCTGGGCCATGGGCCCGGTGATCACCGTCAACTCGGCGACCCTGGTCAACAAGGGGCTGGAGGTCATCGAGGCGCACCTGCTCTACGACATCCCCTTCGACCGCATCGAGGTCGTGGTCCACCCCCAGTCCTACGTGCACTCGATGGTGGAGTTCACGGACGGCTCCACGCTCGCGCAGGCCACGCCGCCGGACATGCGCGGCCCCATCGCGATCGGCCTCGGCTGGCCGCAGCGGGTCCCGGACGCGGCCCCCGCCTTCGACTGGACCAAGGCCTCCACCTGGGAGTTCTTCCCGCTGGACACCGAGGCTTTCCCCTCCGTGGGCCTCGCCCGACACGTCGGCTCCCTCGGCGGCACCGCCCCGGCGGTCTTCAACGCGGCCAACGAGGAGTGCGTGGAGGCGTTCCTGGCAGGTCGCCTGCCGTTCACAGCAATCATGGATACGGTCTCTGCCGTGGTCGATGAGCACGGGACGCCGGAGTCGGGAACTTCCCTGACGGTCCAGGACGTACTTGAAGCTGAGGCCTGGGCCAGGGCCCGGGCGCGTGAGATGGCGGCTCGGGCCGCCGCGGAGGCGAGCGCATGACAGTTCTGATGACGGTGCTCGGGATCGTGCTCTTCCTGGTGGGCCTGCTGATCTCCATCGCCTGGCACGAGCTCGGACACCTCTCCACGGCCAAGCTGTTCGGCATCCGCGTGCCGCAGTACATGGTCGGCTTCGGGCCGACCATCTGGTCACGGCGCAAGGGCGAGACCGAGTACGGGCTCAAGGCCATCCCGATGGGCGGCTACATCCGCATGATCGGGATGTTCCCGCCCGGTGAGGACGGCAAGGTCACCGCCCGGTCCACCTCGCCGTTCCGGTCGATGATCGAGGACGCGCGCTCAGCGGCGTACGAGGAGCTCCAGCCGGGCGACGGGAGCCGGCTCTTCTACACGCGCAAGCCGTGGAAGCGCGTGATCGTGATGTTCGCCGGCCCGTTCATGAACCTGATCCTGGCCGTGGCGATCTTCCTGACCACGCTGATGACCTTCGGCCTGAACACCCAGACGACCGTGGTCGGCTCGGTCTCCGACTGCGTCATCCAGCAGAGCGAGAAGCGCGACACGTGCGCGCCCGCCGACCCGGCCGCCCCCGCGAAGGCGGCAGGCCTGCTGCAGAAGGACAGGATCGTCGCCTTCAACGGGCGCCCGGTCCAGGACTGGTCCTCGCTGCAGAAGGACATCCGCGCCACCGTCGGACCCGCCGTCATCACCGTCGAGCGGGCCGGGCAGCGGATCGACCTGAACGCGAACCTGATCGAGAACAAGGTCGCGAAGATGGACGGCGACGGCAACGCCGTCAAGGACCAGTACGTGACCGCCGGATTCCTCGGCTTCGCCCCCGCCACCGGCTACGTCCCGCAGTCCTTCGGCCAGTCCGTCGGCCGCATGGGCGAGATGATGCAGAGCGGCGTGGAGTCGCTGATCGCCCTGCCCACCAAGGTCCCGGACCTGTGGGACGCCGCGTTCAACGGGGCCGAGCGGCAGCAGGACAGCCCGATGGGCGTCGTGGGAGCCGCGCGGGTCAGCAGCGACATCTTCAACCTGGACATCCCCGTCCAGCACCAGCTGGTGTTCTTCATCAACCTGCTGGCCGGTTTCAACCTCTCGCTGTTCCTGTTCAACATGGTGCCGCTGCTCCCGCTCGACGGCGGGCACATCGCCGGCGCGATGTGGGAGTCCGTCCGGCGCGGCCTGGCCCGGGTCTTCCGGCGCCCCGACCCCGGCCCGTTCGACGTGGCGAAGCTGATGCCCGTCGCCTACGTGGTGGCCGGGCTCTTCATCTGCTTCACGCTGCTGGTGATGGTGGCGGACGTGGTGAACCCCATCAAGATCACCTGACGGCGGGGCGCCGCACTCCCCGCGCGGTGGGCCGGGCACGGATCGTGCCCGGCCCACCGCGTTCGGGTGGCGCACCCCCTCGGATGCGCGGCGCGCTCGCTGATTGGCGTAATCTCGAAGGCTGGAGCCCGCCGATCTCGGGACCTTGATCCACACCTTGGGGTTGCACAGCAGATGACTGCCATCTCTCTCGGAATGCCGTCCGTGCCGACGAAGCTTGCCGACCGCCGGGTCAGCCGCAAGATCCAGGTCGGCTCGGTGGCCGTCGGTGGCGACGCGCCCATCTCGGTGCAGTCGATGACCACGACCCGCACCTCCGACGTCGGCGCCACGCTCCAGCAGATCGCCGAACTGACCGCCTCCGGCTGCAACATCGTCCGGGTCGCCTGCCCGACCCAGGACGACGCCGACGCACTCGCGGTCATCGCGAAGAAGTCCCAGATCCCGGTCATCGCGGACATCCACTTCCAGCCCAAGTACGTGTTCGCCGCGATCGACGCCGGCTGCGCCGCCGTCCGCGTGAACCCGGGCAACATCAAGCAGTTCGACGACAAGGTCAAGGAGATCGCGCGGGCCGCCAAGGACGCCGGGACCCCGATCCGGATCGGCGTCAACGCGGGTTCGCTCGACGCCCGGCTGCTCAAGAAGTACGGCAAGGCCACCCCCGAGGCGCTCGTCGAGTCCGCGCTCTGGGAGGCCTCCCTCTTCGAGGAGCACGGTTTCAGCGACATCAAGATCTCGGTGAAGCACAACGACCCCGTCGTCATGGTCAACGCCTACCGCCAGCTGGCCGCCGCCTGCGACTACCCGCTGCACCTCGGCGTCACCGAGGCCGGTCCCGCCTTCCAGGGCACCATCAAGTCCGCCGTCGCCTTCGGCGCGCTGCTGTCCGAGGGCATCGGCGACACCATCCGCGTCTCCCTCTCGGCCCCGCCGGTCGAGGAGATCAAGGTCGGCATCCAGATCCTGGAGTCGCTCAACCTCAAGCCCCGCCGCCTGGAGATCGTCTCCTGCCCGTCCTGCGGGCGCGCCCAGGTCGACGTCTACAAGCTGGCCGAGGAGGTCACGGCGGGCCTGGAGGGCATGGAGGTCCCGCTGCGCGTCGCGGTCATGGGCTGCGTCGTCAACGGCCCCGGCGAGGCCCGCGAGGCCGACCTCGGTGTCGCCTCCGGCAACGGCAAGGGCCAGATCTTCGTGAAGGGCGAGGTCATCAAGACCGTCCCCGAATCGAAGATCGTGGAGACCCTCATCGAGGAAGCCATGAAGATCGCCGAGCAGATGGAGAAGGACGGCGTCATGTCGGGCGAGCCCACCGTGGCCATCGGCGTCTGAGCCTCCCGCCTCCCCCCTGCCCGCTTCCCCGGACGCCGTCCGGCGGAACACGGCCCGCCCCGCGAAGCTCCCGGCCCCGGTCCCGTTCCCGCAGTTCGCGGGCGGGCCCGGGGCTCGTTCGTGACCCGTGGGACGCGGCATCCCCGGGTGCCGCCGGGTACAGTGCGGAGATCAGCAGACCTGTACGGTGAGGCCCCCAGTGTTGACGCAGACCACCACCCGGGTCCTTGAGCCCAGTGATCTCGACGCCGCGCTCGACGTCCTCGGACGCGCGCCGGTCGAGAACGCCTTCGTCACCTCCCGGGTCCAGGTCGCCGGACTCGACCCCTGGCGCCTGGGCGGCGAGATGTGGGGCTGGTACGCCGACGGCGAGCTCCGCTCCCTCTGCTACGCCGGCGCCAACCTCGTCCCCGTCTGCGCCGAACGCGACGCCGTCCGCGCCTTCGCCGACCGCGCGCGGCGCACCGGCCGCCGCTGCTCCTCGATCGTCGGTCCCGCCGAGCCCACCCGGCTGCTGTGGCAGCTCCTGGAACCGAGCTGGGGCCCGGCCCGCGACGTCCGCTCCCACCAGCCGCTGATGACCATGGAGCGGCCTTCCGCCACGGTCGAGGCCGACCCCCTGGTCCGCCGGGTCCGCAAGGACGAGGTGGAACTGATCATGCCCGCCTGCGTGGCCATGTTCACCGAGGAGGTCGGCATCTCGCCCATGGCCGGGGACGGCGGCCTCCTCTACCAGGCCCGCGTCGCCGAACTGGTCGGTACCGGCCGTTCCTTCGCCCGCGTCGAGGACGGCCGGATCGTCTTCAAGGCCGAGATCGGCGCCGCCACCCCCCGCGCCTGCCAGATCCAGGGCGTCTGGGTGGACCCGGAGTTCCGCGGCCTGGGGCATTCCGAGCGCGGCATGGCCGCCGTCGTCGCCCACGCCCTGCGCGACGTGGCGCCCGTGGTCAGCCTCTACGTCAACGACTTCAACACCGCGGCCCGGGCCTCCTACCGGCGGGTCGGCTTCCGCGAGGTCGGGGCGTTCATGAGCGTGCTGTTCTGAACCGGCCCGCACGGCCGGATCCGCCGGGTCCGGACGGCCCGAAACGACCGCCGGGACCGGAGGCGTACCGGTACGCCGGTACCGCCGAGTAAGGTCGCCGCATGCTGCCAACCGGACTCCGCATCGGCCCCCTCGACCTCGCCGCCCGCGTGGACGAGGCCCTGCGTGTTCAGGCCGTCGCCTTCGGCCTCAGCGAGGAGGAGGTGGGCATCCGGCGCTACATCGTCCAGCGCCACATGGCCTGCCCCGGCGCCCGCGCGCTCGGCGCCTTCACCGAGGACGGCGTCCTCACCGGGTTCGTCTACGGGATGCCGAACGACCGGGCCCACTGGTGGTCCACGATCGTCGAACCGCACCTGCGGGCGGGCGGCCACGACGCATGGCTCGACGACTCCTTCGTGATCACCGAACTCCACGTCCACCCCGGCTTCCAGGGCCACGGCGTCGGGCGCGAGCTCATCACCCGCGTCACGGACGACGCCGCCGAACCGCGCTCGATCCTCTCCGCGATCGACACCGACAGCCCCGCCCGCGCCCTCTACCGGGCCCTCGGCTACACGGACCTCGCCCGCCAGGTCCACTTCCCGAGCGCGAGCCTCCCGTACGCGGTCATGGGCGCCCCGCTGCCGCTGCGCCGGTCCTGAACGGGTTTCCGCCGCCCCCGGGCCCCCCGGTAGCCTCCCGGCATGTCTACGCAACACGTGCAGCGCATGTCCCGCCTCATGGCCAAGACCCTCCGCGAGGACCCGGCCGACGCCGAGACCCTCAGCCACCGGCTCCTGGTCCGCGCCGGCTACGTCCGGCGCAGCTCCGCGGGGGTGTGGACCTGGCTGCCGCTCGGCAAGCGGGTCCTGGACAACGTCTCGCGCGTCGTCCGCGAGGAGATGGACGCGATCGGCGCCCAGGAGGTGCTCCTCCCGGCCCTGCTGCCGAAGGAGCCGTACGAGGTCAGCGGCCGCTGGTCGGAGTACGGGGACCTGCTGTTCCGGCTCAAGGACCGCAAGGGCGCGGACTACCTGCTCGGACCGACGCACGAGGAGATCTTCACCCTGCTGGTGAAGGACCAGTGCACCTCGTACAAGGACCTGCCGGTCATGCTCTACCAGATCCAGACCAAGTACCGGGACGAGGCCCGCCCCCGTTCCGGCGTGCTGCGGGGCCGCGAGTTCCACATGAAGGACTCGTACTCCTTCGACGTGTCCGACGAGGGCCTGGCGGAGTCCTACCGGCTCCACCGCGAGGCCTACGTCCGCATCTTCGAGCGCCTCGGCCTGGACCACCGGATCGTGTCGGCGGTGTCCGGGGCGATGGGCGGCTCGGCCTCCGAGGAGTTCCTGGCACCCGCCGGGGCGGGCGAGGACACCTTCGTGGACTGCCCGTCCTGCGCCTACGCGGCGAACACGGAGGCCGTGACCTTCGCGCCAGCGCCGCTGACGCAGGAGCACCCGCCGCTGGAGGAGGTGGACACCCCCGACACGCCGACGATCGAGACACTCGCCGCGCACCTGGGGGTCTCCGCGTCCGCGACGTTGAAGAACCTGCTGGTCAAGGTGGACGGCGAGATCGTGGCCGTGGGCGTGCCGGGGGACCGCGAGGTGGACCTGGGCAAGCTGGGCGAGCACCTGGCCCCCGCGGTGGTGGAACTGGTGACGGCCGAGGACTTCACGGACCGGCCCGACCTCGTACGGGGCTACGTGGGCCCGCAGGGCATGGGCGGGGTCCGCTACCTGGCCGACCCGCGCGTGGCGCCGGGCACGGCCTGGGTCACCGGGGCCAACCGGGCGGACACGCACGCCCGGAACGTCGTGTGCGGCCGGGACTTCGACGTGGACCGGTACCTCGACGTGGTGGTCGTCGAGCCGGGCGACCCGTGCCCGTCCTGCGGGGCCGGCCTGAAGCTCGACCGCGCGATCGAGATCGGGCACATCTTCCAGCTGGGCCGCAAGTACGCGGACGCCTTCGGGCTGGACGTCCTGGGACGGGAGGGCAAGCCGGTCCGGGTCACCATGGGCTCGTACGGCATCGGCGTCTCGCGCGCGGTGGCGGCACTGGCCGAGCAGACGGCGGACGAGCGGGGCCTGTGCTGGCCGGCGGAGGTGGCTCCGGCCGACGTCCATGTCGTTGCGGCGGGCAAGGCGGTGCCGCTCGCGCTGGCGGAATCGGCGGCGTCCGAACTGGCCGCCGCCGGCCTGCGGGTGCTCCTCGACGACCGGCCCGGACTGTCCCCGGGCGTCAAGCTCACGGACGCGGAACTCATCGGCGTCCCGTGGATCCTGGTCGCGGGCCGCCGCTCCGCCGAATCGGTGGTCGAACTCCAGGACCGCCGTGCGGGCACCCGCGAGGAACTGCCCCTGGCGCAGGCCCTGTCCCGCCTGACGGCCGGGAGCCCCGCCGGCGTGTGAGGCGCGGGGGCCGGGCCGACCGCGGGCCGGCGTCCACCCCGCCCGGCCCCGCTCCCCGGAACGGGGCCGGGCGCACGCCGGCGACGGCACGTCCTACAGCCAGGCCGCGAACTCCAGCAGCAGTTCCGCCTCCCGCCGCCGCCCCGCCGCCAGGGCCCGGTTCCCGGACTCCACCGCCCGGAACACCGTCCAGCCGCGCAACCGGTCCCGGTCCACCTCCAGGGCGTCGGCCAGCTTGTTCACCCGGCGCCGGGCCCCCGCCGCCCCCGCCGAGGTGGCCATCTGGTCCTCCAGCCGGTCCCGGACCAGCCGGGCCAGGTCGTACGCGCGCTCGCCGACCAGCGGATCCGGGCCCACCGTCAGCCACGGGGCCCGCTCGCCGGCCAGCACCTTGCCCTGCCGGAAGTTCCCGTGCAGCAGCAGTTCCTCACCGGGCTGGGCCGTCAGCTCCTCGCGGACCGCCAGGGCCGTCGCCGCCAGGGCCGCCACCTCGGCCGGCGCCGCGCGCAGGGCCCGCGACTGCGCCCGCGTGCGCTCCGCGACCGTCTCCCACCCGTGCCCGGCCGGCGGGGCCACCCAGAGCCGGCGCAGGGTGCCGCTCGCCTCCAACAGGGCCTTGGCCTCCGGCAGCGAGCGCAGCGACACCTCCGGGTGCAGCCGCTCCAGGAGCAGCGCCCCGTCCACCTCGTGGAACCG
Source organism: Streptomyces sp. NPDC058662 (assembly GCF_042716255.1). Taxonomy (NCBI): domain Bacteria; kingdom Bacillati; phylum Actinomycetota; class Actinomycetes; order Kitasatosporales; family Streptomycetaceae; genus Streptomyces; species Streptomyces sp. NPDC058662. The sequence continues at coordinate 19,446 of NZ_JBHXRU010000049.1, forward strand.
GGTGTCCAGGATGCGTACGGCCCCGAAGCCGCCCCAGTGCGCGAGCGCGGCCAGCTCCAGCCCGGGCCGGGCCTGCGGGGGCGCCAGTTTCAGAGCGGCCGGGGTGCCGTCGGGATACCGGACGAGGACGACCAGGCTGCTGCGACCGCCCGGGGCCTGCACCCGCTGGGCCGCTACCTCGCGCCGGGCCAGCGCGTCCTCGGTGAGCCGGGGCAGCTTCCCCAGCCAGTCCGCGTCCCGCGCCGTCTCCGGCAGCTCGCCGAGCGCCCGTACAAGCCGCTGCGGCGGTTCGAAAGCCATGCGTGAGTGGTCCCTTTCCGTCGTGCCGGGCCCGTCGCGCCGCCTCAGCGCTTTTCCGTGAGCCCTGGGAAGGCTACGCCGACACCGCGCCAGCGTGCCGCGCGCACGGCCGCGGCGGTCAGCGCGTCAGCCGCCTCGCGGCGCAGCGGACCCTCGGCCGCCCGCACCAGATCCGAGTACGCCCCGGCCACGCGGTCCTCGATGTCGGCCGCCATCCGCTCGGCGTCGGCGGGGGTGCGCACCGCGAACGGGAGGGCGTACGCGGCCTCCGAGGCGCGCGGGGCCCCGCCCAGCTCCCGCACGGTCCGGGCGAGGGAGTCCCGGCGCGCCAGGTGCTCGCCGTACGCCTCCCGGGCCTCGGCGGCGCGGGCGCCGGCGCTGCGGGCGCCGATGACCCCGTACCCGTACGCGGCCGCGTGCTCGGCGGCGAGGGCGGCCTGCGCCGCTTCCAGCGGGCGGCCGGCGGGGGCAGGTTCGGGTGTCACGGCTTGGCTCCCGGGGTCGAGGTCAGCAGGTGGGCGTGGACGGCGCCGCAGGCGGCCACCGAGGCCAGCAGCCGCGCCAGCTCCCCGGGCGCACCGGCGAGATCGATGGTGCGGGTCTCGGACAGGCGCCGCTCGGCGTCGGCGAGGGCGGTCAGCGCGGCGGCGGGCTCGGCGGGCACCGGCGGGGCCGGCTCGGCGGGCGTCGCCGAGCCGCCCGCCGCCGCCGCTCCGGACGGGGACGACGAGGGCGAGGGCGAACCGGACGGGACGCGCACGGCGGCGCCGGCCGGCGAGAAGGCCGCCGCGTGCGCCGCGACCGAGGCCCGCAGCGGCGTCAGCCGCCCCGCCAGCGACGGATGGGCGGCGGCCGTTGCGTCGTACCGCTCCAGCAGCCGTTCACTGTCACGAACGGCCGTCTCGCGCATCCGCCGTTCGAGTGGAACTCCGGTGCCGCCGTCGGGCGCACGGCCCTCGGAGCACCCGGTGAGCAGGGCGGCGCCGGCCGCACCGGCGGCACCGGCGAGCAGGTTCCTCCGCGAGGGCCAAGGTGGCGGGGTCCAGGGCACGGCGACGTCCTCGGGGGTGATGGCGGGACAGGTGTGATCACCGTACCCGGGGCTCCGTCCACAGGGTTGACGGCAACACCCTCCGCGACCGGATACCCTTTGACCTGACGCACGACGGACATCACAACAGCACACGCGGCCGAGGAGTCACCCGGATGAGCACCACCCAGAGCGACAGGCTGCGCGGACTGCTGGAGCCGCTCGTCGCCGCCAAGGGCCTGGACCTCGAAGAGATCGAGCTGTCCCGGGCCGGCAAGCGCCGGATGCTGCGGATCATCGTGGACTCCGACGAGGGCGTGGAACTGGACGCGTGCGCCGAGCTCAGTCGCGAGGTCTCCGACGCGCTCGACGAATCCGAGGCGATGGGTGAGGACGAGTACGTCCTTGAAGTCAGCTCTCCGGGCGCGGACCGCCCGCTGACCGAGCACCGCCACTACGTACGGGCGATCGGCCGCCTCGTGAAGTTCCAGCTCTCCGACGGCGAAGAGACCGTCGCCCGCGTCCTCGACGTGGACGACGAGGGTCTGGACCTCGAAATCCCGGGCGTGAAGGGCCGCAAGGCGACCGCCCGCCGCATCACTTTCACCGACATCGCCAAGGCGCGTGTCGAGATCGAGTTCAACCGCAAGGACAAGAAGGAAGAGGAGGCGTAGCCGTGGACATCGACATGAGTGCCCTGCGGGGTCTGGTCCGGGAGAAGGAGATCTCCTTCGACCTGCTCGTCGAAGCGATCGAGTCGGCCCTCCTCATCGCGTACCACCGGACCGAGGGGAGCTTCCGCCGCGCCCGCGTCGTGCTGGACCGCACCAACGGTCACGTGGTCGTGTGGGCGACGGAAGACCCGAGGGACCTCGAAGAGGGCCAGGAACCGAAGGAGTTCGACGACACCCCGTCGGACTTCGGCCGCATCGCGGCGACGACCGCCAAGCAGGTGATCCTCCAGCGTCTGCGCGACGCCGAGGACGACCTGACCTTCGGCGAGTTCGCCGGCCGCGAGGGAGACGTCATCACCGGCGTCGTCCAGCAGGGCAAGGACCCCAAGAACGTCCTCGTCGACATCGGCAAGCTGGAGGCCATCCTGCCGGTGCAGGAGCAGGTCGCCGGCGAGGAGTACACGCACGGGCTGCGCCTGAAGGCGTACGTCGTGCGGGTGGCGAAGGGTGTCCGCGGTCCGTCCGTGACGCTCTCGCGCACCCACCCCAACCTGGTGAAGAAGCTCTTCTCGCTGGAGGTCCCCGAGATCGCCGACGGCAGCGTCGAGATCTCGGCGATCGCCCGCGAGGCGGGTCACCGCACCAAGATCGCCGTCCGGTCCACCCGATCGGGCCTCAACCCGAAGGGCGCCTGCATCGGCCCGATGGGCAGCCGTGTGCGCAACGTCATGGCCGAGCTGCACGGCGAGAAGATCGACATCGTCGACTGGTCGGACGACCCCGCCGAGATGGTCGCCAACGCCCTGTCACCCGCCCGGGTGAGCAAGGTCGAGGTCGTCGACTGGGACACCCGCTCCGCGCGGGTGACCGTGCCCGACTACCAGCTGTCGCTGGCCATCGGCAAGGAGGGCCAGAACGCCCGCCTCGCCGCGCGGCTCACCGGCTGGCGCATCGACATCCGTCCCGACACCGAGACGGCCCTGGACGTCGACTCGGACCGGGGCGGGGAATAAAACCGGTACCTGCCGGGGCTACCCGAACGGTAGACAGGACCACGACCGCGCGCACGGGACCCGACAGGGTTCCGCGCGCGCCGCGTGGGACGCCGGAACGACGAAAACAACAGCCGTTCGACTTTTCGCCCGGATCTCGCCGGGGAAGACGTCGGTGCGGGGAGGTAGACTCAAGCGTGTCTGGCCGGACGCAAGCCCGCGCATGCCCCGAACGCACCTGTGTGGGGTGTCGGGAGCGAGCGGCCAAGATCGATCTGCTGCGCATCGTGGCGATCGGGGACGCATGCGTCCCCGATCCAAGCGGTACGATGCCCGGTCGGGGTGCCTACGTGCATCCCGCCGTGGTCTGCCTCGACCAGGCGGTCCGCCGCCGCGCATTCCCCCGGGCACTCCGGTCCACCGGACCGCTCGACACGGAGGAACTGCGCGCAGCCCTGGCCCCCGCGGCCGGGGCGACACCGTAAGAAGCAAGAGAACGGCACGGGAAGTCCGTGCGGTCAGGTACCTCGCGAGTTGGAAGTAGGTCGAGATTGCGATGAGCACTCGATGAGTACGCGATGAGTACGCCCATGAAGTAGCGACGGTCCGGCGTAACCCGGACCTAAAAGGAGCGAAGTGGCTAAGGTCCGGGTATATGAACTCGCCAAGGAGTTCGGAGTGGAGAGCAAGGTCGTCATGGCCAAGCTCCAAGAACTCGGTGAATTCGTCCGTTCGGCGTCCTCGACGATCGAGGCGCCGGTTGTACGCAAGTTGACTGACGCACTGCAGGGGCCCGGCGGCAACGCCGGCAAGTCCGCTGCGAAGCCCGGCGCGCCCCGCAAGGCCGCGCCCGGGAAGCCCGCGGCGCCCTCCCCGGCCGCCGCGGCACGTCCCGCTGCCCCGAAGCCCGGCGCACCGGCTCCCAAGCCGGCCGCTGCCGAGGCTCCGGCCCCCAGCGCCCCGGTGACTCCGGCCGCATCCGGCCCGCGTCCCGGCCCCAAGGCTCCGGCCGCCCCGAAGCCCGCTCCGGCGGCGCCCGTGGCGACCGAGTTCTCCGCGCCTCCGGCGGCGGCTCCGGCCGCCCCGGCGCGCACCGAGCGTCCCGCCGCGGCCCCCGGCCCCCGTCCGGCGCAGCAGCGTCCGGCGGCCCAGGGTGGCCAGGCCGGCGCCCGTCCCGGCGCCCCGCGTCCCGCGGGCACCACTCCCGGTGCTCCGGCGCAGCGCCCCGCGGGCCCCGGCGGCTCGCAGGCCCCGCGTCCGCAGGGTGCCCGTCCGGCGGGTCCCCGTCCGGGCAACAACCCCTTCACCTCTGGTGGCTCCACCGGCATGGCGCGCCCGCAGGCGCCCCGTCCGGCCGGCGCTCCCCGTCCCGGTGCCCCCGGCGCCGGCGGCGGCCAGGGTGCTCCCCGCCCGCAGGGCGGCCCCGGCGGCGCTCCGCGCCCGCAGGGCGCAGGCCGTCCCACCCCGGGCGGCATGCCCCGTCCGCAGGGCGGCGCCCCGCGTCCCGGTGGTGCCCCCGGCGGTAACCGTCCCAACCCGGGCATGATGCCGCAGCGTCCCGCTGCCGGCGGTCCCGGTCCCCGTCCCGGCGGCGGCCCCGGCCGCGGTCCCGGTACGGGCGGCGCGGGTCGTCCCGGCGGTGCCGGTCGTCCCGCGGGCGGCGGCTTCGCCGGTCGTCCGGCCGGTCCGGGCTCGCGTCCCGGTGGCGGCGGCGGCTTCGGCGGTCCCCGTCCCGGTGGCGGCGGCTTCGGCGGCGGTCCGGCCGGTGCCGGTGGCGGCGGTCGTCCCGGCTTCGGCGGTCGTCCCGGCGGTCCCGGTGCCCGTGGTGGCACGCAGGGTGCCTTCGGCCGTCCCGGTGGTCCGGCGCGTCGTGGTCGCAAGTCCAAGCGCCAGCGTCGCCAGGAATACGAGGCCATGCAGGCCCCGTCGGTCGGCGGCGTCATGCTGCCGCGTGGTCACGGCGAGACCGTTCGCCTGTCGCGCGGTGCGTCCCTCACCGACTTCGCGGAGAAGATCAACGCCAACCCGGCGTCGCTCGTCGCCGTGATGATGAACCTCGGCGAGATGGTCACTGCCACGCAGTCCGTCTCCGACGAGACCCTCGAAATGCTGGCCGGCGAGATGAACTACGTCGTTCAGATCGTCAGCCCGGAGGAAGAGGACCGCGAGCTCCTTGAGGGCTTCGACATCGAGTTCGGCGAGGACGAGGGCGGCGAGGAATTCCTCATGCCGCGTCCGCCGGTCGTGACCGTCATGGGTCACGTCGACCACGGTAAGACCCGACTGCTCGACGCCATCCGCAAGACGAACGTCGTCGCGGGCGAGGCCGGCGGCATCACGCAGCACATCGGTGCCTACCAGGTCGGTACCGAGGTCAACGGTGAAGAGCGCAAGATCACCTTCATCGACACCCCGGGCCACGAGGCGTTCACCGCCATGCGTGCCCGCGGTGCCAAGTCGACCGACATCGCGATCCTCGTGGTCGCGGCCAACGACGGCGTCATGCCGCAGACGATCGAGGCGCTCAACCACGCCCAGGCCGCCGGCGTCCCGATCGTCGTCGCGGTCAACAAGATCGACGTCGAGGGTGCCGACCCGGTCAAGGTGCGCGGTCAGCTCACCGAGTTCGGTCTGGTCGCCGAGGAGTACGGCGGCGACACGATGTTCGTCGACATCTCCGCCAAGCAGGGTCTGCACATCGACTCGCTGCTGGAGGCCGTCGTCCTCACCGCCGACGCCTCGCTCGACCTGCGCGCCAACCCGGAGCAGGACGCTCAGGGTATTGCGATCGAGTCCCACCTCGACCGCGGCCGCGGTGCCGTCGCCACCGTCCTCGTCCAGCGCGGTACCCTCCGCGTCGGCGACACGATGGTCGTGGGCGACGCCTACGGCCGAGTGCGCGCCATGCTCGACGACAAGGGCAACAACGTCGAGCAAGCGGGTCCCGCGACCCCCGTCCTGGTCCTGGGTCTCACCAACGTCCCCGGCGCCGGCGACAACTTCCTCGTCGTGGACGAGGACCGTACGGCCCGTCAGATCGCCGAGAAGCGTGCTGCGCGAGAGCGCAACGCCAACTTCGCCAAGCGCGTCCGCCGGGTGTCCCTGGAAGACCTCGACTCGGTCCTCAAGGCCGGTCTCGTCCAGGAACTCAACCTCATCATCAAGGGCGACGCGTCCGGTGCGGTCGAGGCCCTTGAGTCCTCGCTGCTCCAGCTCGACGTCGGCGAAGAGGTCGACATCCGCGTCCTGCACCGCGGTGTGGGTGCGGTCACCGAGTCCGACATCAACCTGGCGATGGGCTCCGACGCCATCGTCATCGGCTACAACGTCCGTGCGGCCGGCCGTGCCGCGCAGATGGCGGAGCGCGAGGGTGTCGACGTCCGCTACTACTCGGTGATCTACCAGGCCATCGAGGAGATCGAGGCGGCCCTCAAGGGTCTCCTCAAGCCGGAGTACGAAGAGGTCGAGCTCGGTACGGCGGAGGTCCGCGAGGTCTTCCGCTCGTCGAAGCTGGGCAACATCGCCGGTGTCCTCATCCGGTCCGGCGAGGTCAAGCGCAACACCAAGGCGCGGCTCCTGCGCGATGGCAAGGTCATCGCCGAGAGCCTCACCATCTCGGGTCTGCGCCGCTTCAAGGACGACGTCACCGAGATCCGCGAAGGCTTCGAGGGCGGTATCAACCTCGGAAACTTCAACGACATCAAGATCGACGACGTCATCGCGACGTACGAGATGCGCGAGAAGCCGCGCGCGTAAGCGCGAGGCGGTTCGCACCGTGTCGTAACGCGTGGCACCGGGGCCGGTCGGCGGAATATCCGTCGATCGGCCCCGGCCGTTGCGTGTACGGTTCTGGTGACCCGGCCGCACGGCGGCGGGGTAATCCTGCCGGGCGAGGGCCCGGCGGGCCACCGAACCCGCACCGGCGGGACATCCGGAACTGCATGTACGTGGGGACTCTGTCCTTCGATCTGCTCCTCGGCGACGTCCACTCGCTGAAGGAGAAACGCTCCGTCGTCCGGCCCATCGTGGCCGAGCTCCAACGCAAGTTCTCGGTGAGCGCGGCCGAGGTGGGCGACCAGGACCTGCATCGCAGGGCCCGTATAGGGGTCGCCCTGGTGAGTGGGGACGCGGGGTTCCTCTCGGACGTACTGGACCGCTGCGAGCGGCTGGTCGCGGCGCGTCCGGAAGTGGAGCTGCTGTCCGTACGACGGCGCTTCCACGGTGATGAAGACTGATTGCTTGTCTGCAAGAAAAGAAGGAGACGGACCAGTGGCCGACAATGCGCGGGCGAAGAAGCTGGCGGACCTCATCCGGGAGGTGGTGGCCGAGAAGCTGCTGCGCGGTGTCAAGGACCCCCGCCTCGGTACGCACGTGACCATCACGGACACCCGGGTCACCGGCGATCTGCGGGAGGCCACGGTCTTCTACACGGTCTACGGCGACGACGAGGACCGGGCCAGCGCGGCAGCGGGCCTGGAGAGCGCCAAGGGCGTCCTGCGCTCCGCGGTCGGCCGGGCGGCGGCGACCAAGTTCACGCCGACCCTGACCTTCGTGGCGGACGCCCTCCCGGAGAACGCCAAGACCATCGAGGACCTCCTCGACAAGGCACGCTCCTCCGACGCCCAGGTGCGCGAGGTGTCCTCCGGCGCGAAGTACGCCGGCGACGCCGACCCGTACAAGAAGCCGGGCGAGGACGAGGACGACGAGGACGCAGCCGCGGAATGAGCACCGAAGCAGGGAAGACTCCGGACGGCCTTGTCATCGTCGACAAGCCGTCCGGCTTCACTTCGCACGACGTGGTCGCCAAGATGCGGGGGATCGCCCGGACCCGCCGCGTCGGCCACGCCGGCACCCTCGACCCGATGGCGACGGGCGTGCTGGTCCTGGGCGTCGAGAAGGCCACCAAGCTCCTCGGCCACCTCGCGCTCACGGAGAAGGAGTACCTCGGCACGATCCGCCTGGGCCAGAACACCGTGACGGACGACGCGGAGGGCGACATCACCTCCTCGGTGGACGCCGCCGCGGTCACCCGCGAGGCCGTGGACGCGGGTGTCGCCAAGCTGTCCGGCGACATCATGCAGGTCCCCTCCAAGGTCAGCGCCATCAAGATCAAGGGCGTCCGCTCCTACAAGCGGGCCCGTGACGGCGAGGAGTTCGAGATCCCGGCCCGTCCGGTGACCGTCTCGTCGTTCCAGGTGTACGACATGCGCGAGGCGGAGGCCGAGGACGGCACCAAGGTCGTCGACCTCGTGGTCTCCGTCGTCTGCTCCAGCGGTACGTACATCCGCGCCCTGGCCCGCGACCTCGGAGCCGACCTGGGCGTCGGCGGCCACCTGACCGCGCTGCGGCGCACCCGGGTGGGCCCGTACAAGATCGACCGGGCGAGGACCCTGGACCAGCTCCAGGAGGAGCTGACCGTCATGCCGATCGGCGAGGCGGCCGCCGCCGCGTTCCCGCGCTGGGACCTGGACGCCCGGAGGGCCTCGCTGCTCGCCAACGGCGTGCGCATCGAGATGCCGGACGTGTACGAGGCCGGGCGGACCGTCGCGGTCTACGGGCCGAAGGGCGATCTGCTCGGGCTCGTGGAGAGCAAGGGCGGAAAGGCGAAGTCCCTCGCGGTCTTCGTCTGACCCGGCCGGCCGGTACCGGTACCAGTAACCGCCGCCGGTACCGGTAACCGCTGCCGAGTCTCCGACGTGGAGCGGTGAGCGCCGTACTCGTACTGCCGCTCACCGCTCCACGACCCCCCTCGGGTAACTCTCTATCCACCCGGGCCCTGTTATTCACCCGTCCGAGCAGGCGCTCGGAGTGAATGGAGGGAGCGCAAGGGGGCGCTTTCGCCACACGTGCCGTCCGCACGGCGCCGGGCCCCGGATCCGGTGGCGGCCGGGCGGTGACGAAGGTGCCGGATGCCGATGCGGGGCACCGGCCGGGGGCATGGCAGTCTTAGTCCTGCAATCGGCAATCAGTACAGGGACTACACGGGTTCGGGCGAGGAGCGGTCACAGTGCAGCGCTGGCGTGGCTTGGAGGACATCCCCCAGGACTGGGGACGCAGCGTCGTCACCATCGGCTCCTACGACGGTGTGCACCGCGGTCATCAGCTGATCATCGGACGGGCCGTCGCCCGGGCGCGCGAGCTGGGCGTCCCGTCCGTCGTCGTCACCTTCGACCCGCACCCGAGCGAGGTCGTCCGGCCGGGCAGCCACCCGCCGATCCTTGCCCCGTACGACCGCCGCGCCGAACTCATGGCCGGACTGGGCGTCGACGCGCTGCTGATCCTGCCGTTCACGGCGGAGTTCTCCCAGCTCTCCCCGGCCGACTTCATCGTGAAGGTGCTCGTCGACAAGCTGAACGCGCGCGCCGTCATCGAGGGGCCGAACTTCCGCTTCGGCCACCGGGCCGCCGGGAACGTCGACTTCCTGCGCGAACTGGGGTCCACCTACGACTACGAGGTCGAGGTCGTGAACCTGGTCGTGCGGGGCGAGGCGGGCGGCGGCGTGCCGTTCTCCTCGACGCTGGCGCGCAAGCTGGTGGCCGAGGGCGACGTGGAGGGCGCGGCCGAGATCCTCGGCCGGCCGCACCGCGTCGAGGGCGTCGTGGTGCGCGGAGCGCAGCGCGGCCGCGAGCTCGGCTACCCGACGGCCAACGTCGAGACCCAGCCGCACACCGCGATCCCCGCGGACGGCGTGTACGCCGGCTGGCTGACCGCGGACGGCGAGCGGATGCCCGCGGCGATCTCGGTCGGGACGAACGTGCAGTTCGACGCGACCGAGCGGACCGTCGAGGCGTACGCGATCGACCGCATCGGACTGGACCTCTACGGCATGCACGTGGCGGTCGAGTTCCTCTCCTACGTGCGGGGCATGGCGAGGTTCGAGTCGCTGGACGGTCTGCTGGAGGCCATCGCGGACGATGTGAAGCGCGCCCGGGTGCTGACGGACGCGTACGACGCCCGACGCTGACGCGCGGCGCCGACGGGCGAGGGCCCGTACTGTTCCCGGATCCTGGATCCGGGAACAGTACGGGCCCTTCTCGTTGTCTCAGCCGAGCCGCGGGTCGCGCGGGGGCTGTCCCGGCTGCGGCGGGGCCGGCGGCTGCTGCCAGGGCTGCCCGGCCTGCGGGTAGGGCTGGCCGTAGGGCTGCTGCGGGGGCTGCGGCTGCTGGTACGGAGGCTGGCCCTGAGGCTGCGGCTGCGGCTGCCCGTACGGAGGCTGCTGCTGCGGGTGGGGCTGCGGGTGCGGGTGGGCCTGCTGGGGCTGGGCCGGGTGCGGCTGCTGGGGGGCTCCCCACTGGCCCTGCCCCTGCGGAGCCTGCTGCTGGGCTCGGATGAAGTCCTCAGCGACCAGGGCGGAGAGGTTGAAGTACGCCTCGCGCGTCTTGGGCCGCATCATGTCGAGGTCGACCTCGGCGCCCGCCGAGAGGTGCTCGTCGAACGGCACCACGACGACGCCCCGGCACCGGGTCTCGAAGTGCTGCACGATGTCCTCGATCTTGATCATCTTGCTTGTCTCGCGGACCCCGGAGATGACGGTGAGGGAGCGCGAGACGAGTTCGGAGTACCCGTGCGCGGACAGCCAGTCGAGCGTGGTGCTCGCGCTGCTCGCGCCGTCCACGGACGGTGTCGAGATGATGATCAACTGATCGGCCAGGTCCAGTACCCCGCGCATGGCGGAGTACAGCAGACCGGTGCCCGAGTCGGTGAGGACGATCGGGTACTGGCGGCCCACCGTCTCTATGACGCGCCGGTAGTCCTCGTCGTTGAACGTCGTGGAGACGGCCGGGTCCACGTCGTTGGCGATGATCTCCAGACCGGAGGGCGCCTGCGAGGTGAACCGGCGGATGTCCATGTACGAGTGCAGGTACGGGATCGCCTGGACGAGGTCCCGGATCGTGGCACCGGTCTCGCGGCGGACACGGCGGCCGAGCGTTCCGGCGTCGGGGTTCGCGTCGATGGCCAGGATCTTGTCCTGGCGCTCGGTGGCGAGCGTGGCGCCGAGCGCGGTGGTGGTCGTCGTCTTGCCGACGCCGCCCTTGAGGCTGATGACGGCGATGCGGTAGCAGGACATGACCGGGGTGCGGATCAGGGCCAGCTTGCGCTGGCGCTCCGCTTCGGCGGCCTTGCCGCCGAAGCGGAACAGGCCGCCTCCACCGGGGCCGCCGCTGCCGGCGGTCTTCGGCTTGTGCTTGTTGCGCAGCAGCCGGTCCGAGGACAGCTCCACGGCGGCGGTGTAGCCGAGCGGCGCGCCGCTGGCCGTCTGACCCGCCGCGTAACGGGGGTCGTACGGCTGCTGCCCGGGCCCGGGGGTCCACTGCGGTTGTGCCTGCGGCTGCGGCTGCGGTGGTACCTGCGGCTGCGGCTGCTCCGGCCCGGTCGGGACCCCGTAACCGGGGCCGTCGACGCCGGGCGCCGGGGCGGGCGGGGCGGGCGGGGCGCCGTAGGGGCCGGCGGCCTGCGGGGCCTGCGGCTGCGCGGGCGGGAACCCGTACCCCTGGCCGTCCTGCGGCCGCTGCGGCCCCGGTGCCGGCATCGGGGGAGCCCCCGGAGCGCCGTACGGCCGGCCGTCCTGCGCGGCCGGAGCCTGCGCCTGCGGTGCCGGGAAGCCGTGCCCGGGGGCGTCGGTGTGTGCCGGGGCGGTGCCGTACGGGTTGGCGTCCTGCGGCCGGGGTGTCGGCCCCTGTGCCTGCGACTGTGCGCTCGCTGGCGGGAAGCCGTAGCCGTCGGGCTGGGCGTCGGCGGGCGCGGGGGCGGTGCCGTGCGGGGCCTCGGCGTCCTGCGGCTGTGTGCTCGCGGGCGGGTAGCCGTAGCCGGGGGCGTCGGTCTGTGCCGGGGCGGGCGGGGTGCCGTAGGGGTTGGCGTCCTGCGGTTGGGGTGTGCGGGGGAAGCCGTAGCTGTCGGGCTCGCGTTCGGCCCGGGTCGGGGCGGTGCCGTGCGGGGCCTTGGCGTCCTGGGGCTGGGGTGTGCGCGGGGTGCCGTAGCCGTCGGGCTGGGCGTCGGCGGGCGCGGGGGCGGTGCCGTGCGGAGCCTCGGCGTCCTGCGGCTGTGTGCTCGCGGGCGGGTAGCCGTAGCCGGGGGCGTCGGTCTGTGCCGGGGCGGGCGGGGTGCCGTAGGGGTTGGCG
>NZ_JBHXRU010000049.1:31659-45327 GCF_042716255.1 Streptomyces sp. NPDC058662
GTCCTGCGGTTGGGGTGTGCGGGGGAAGCCGTAGCCGTCGGGCTCGCGTTCGGCCCGGGTCGGGGCGGTGCCGTGGTGGGGGTCGTCCTGGGGCGGCTGCGCGCGCGGGAAGCCGTGGCCGGGGGCGTCCGCGGGGGCCGGTTCCCGCTTCGCGGCCGGGGGAGTGGCGTTCGGGACCTCGTGCTCGGGAGCCTGGGGCTGGGCGGGCGCGGCGGGCGGCGGCGGGAAGCCGTAGCCGTGCGCACTCTCCGCGCCCTGCGCCTGCTCCGGGGCCGCGGCCGGAGGGAACCCGTACCCCGGCGCCCCGGCCGGAGCGGGCGTCTGCGCCGGAGCGGGCGGGAAGCCGTAGCCGTCCCGCGAGGTCTGGGAATCCGCGAACGCGGCCGGCAGCGGCGGGAGTTCGGCAACCGACCCGGCGAAGGGCCGCTCCGGAGTCACGGACGCGGCGGCGACCGGCTCCTCCGCGCGGGGCGCACGCTGCGCGGGTACGGCACTCTCCTCGGCCTCGTCCATCTGCCGGGGCGTCGCCGCGGGCTCCGAGGCCGCGTACGGTGCGTCGGCGCGGGCACCGGCATCGGCACCGGCCGTCTCCGGCTCCGCCGCAGGCGTCTCCGCCGCCGGGGTGGCGGCGGCGGGCGCGGTCCGGGCCGCGGGAGCTCCCGCGAAGGGCGGCAGCGAACCGGCCCAGTCGGACGGACCCGCGGCGCTCACCGACGGGCCGCCGCCCCCGAAGGGGGTGCCCGTGGCCGGAAGCGCCGACGGCGATCCGGCGCCGCCGCCGCCGAAGGCCACGGAAGCGGAGAAGGAGGCGGGCGCCTCACCGGCGGGTGCGGGCGCGCTGCCCGAGCCGGGAGCGTCCGAGGGCTCCGGGGCCCCGGCCGCGGGCGCCGCGGCCGACGGCGCGCTGTCGACAGGCTCCGGGGGCGCGACCGGCTCGGCGGCGGGCGCCGAGTACGGCGTGTACGCGCCGGCCGAGGCCGACGCCGGCGGCGTGTACGGGGCCGCCTTGGCGGCATCGGCGGGCGGCGTCGGCGGCGTGAACCGCACCGGCGGCGGCGGGACCACCTCCGCGGGGCGGTAGGGCTCGTAGCCGCTGCCCTCGGGCAGCCCCGGTACCGACGCGGCCGGGCCCGTCGAGCCCTGCGTGTACCAAGCCGGCGGGGCGTAGTCGATGGTGAACTCGCCCGTCGTCTCGGGCTCCGCGTCGGACTGATCGTCCGTCGGGACGTCCCACGTCCCGCCGCGCCTCTCGTTCCGATCGCCGCTCACTTGGTCCTCCTGGTCTGTCGAACGCTGGTCCGGCGCCCACCTCGACGCCGCGCCCACGCTCAGCCTAATCGCGCTCCGCCCGCCAGGATCCGCCCCCGTCGACGCACCCCTTCCCGGCCGGCCGGACGCACCTCTCATAGTGCCCGCAGCGGTCCGCCCCACGGCAACTGCCCCTGCTCGCTCCCCGTACGCAGCCGCGCGGCCCCCGGCATGTTCAAGGTCGCCCGCAGCAACGGGCTTGGTTCCCAGGGGAGGTGATCCCCCGTCGGCCCGCCGCCGACTCCCACCGGATGAAGAAACGAGAACAAGCCCAAGCGGAAGCGCCCCCCTCCGGGCCCCCCCGGGCCCCACCCCCGGGCCCCACCTCCGGGCCGCGCCCTCCGCCGGCCCGCCCCTCCGGGCCCACCCTCCGCTGGCCCCGCCCTCCCGGGTCCCGCTCCCGGCCCCGGGCCAAGCCCCCCCGGGTCCCGCTCCCGGCCCCGGGCCAAGCCCCCCCGGGTCCCGCTCCCCGCCCCGGGCCAAACCCCTCCGGGCCCCACCCCCGGGCTGCGCCCTCCACCGGCCCCGCCTCTCCGGGCCCACCCTCGGCTGGGCCCCCCGGGCCCCGCCCCCGCTGGCCACGCGCCTCCGGCCCCGCCCCTGCGGAAGCTGCCCCCGCCGTGCCCGTACGCGCACCCGCGCACCCGCGGCAGCCCGACCGGGCACCGGGCATCGCGCACCGGCACCGGTACCGGGCACCGGCACCGGCACGCGCGGAAGGGGCCCGCCCGTACCGGGCGCGCCCCTTCCGATGCCTGCCGTGCCGCCGCCCCTCAGGGGTGGTGGCGGTCCAGATCGAACTCGCCGTCCCGGGCGCCCAGTACGAACGCCTCCCACTCGGCGGCGGTGTACCGCAGCACGGTCTCCCGGTCCAGCGAGGACCGCATGGCCACCGCGCCCTCGGGCAGCCGGGCGATCTCGACGCGCTCCTCCTCCGGGCTGGTCCCGGGCGGGCCCTCCCACTCGACGCCGCTGATGTCGAGCGCGTACAGCTCGTCCTTCTCCTGCTGGGTGCCCATGCGCGGCCTCTCCCTCGGTGGTGCGGTCCTGCTAGGTCTCCGTCGCCGATTATCGGCGACGACCCGCCTCCACCGGGAGGTTTCCCGACGATCCACCCGCTCCGCCGAACCCGGACCCGGCCCCGGGCCCCGCCACCCCGGCCCCACCCCCCGGAGAAAACCACTGGCCCCGCCCGCCCCTCCTCTGCCACTCTTCTCAAGGCGGCGCACGGACCTCCCGGAGGCCCGCGGAGCCCCGGCCCGCGGCGGCCGTCCCGGACGATCAAGCACGGTCCCCGTGCCCACAGGCCGAGACGTGGCTGAGCGGCAGCCTGGTACGCTGTGTTACGGCCGTTTGTGTACGCGCCCCCGGAATCCTCTGGAGGCTGCGCTCAGCGGACCCCGCCTCCCGAGTAACGGAAGCTCCCCAGAGAATCAGACCTGGGGCACTCGGTGGCAACGAAGACCTAAACGAGGAGTACGCGTGCCGCTCGACGCCGCTACGAAGAAGCAGATCATCAGCGAGTTCGGTGCCAAGGAGGGCGACACCGGCTCTCCCGAGGTCCAGGTCGCCATGCTGTCCCGCCGCATCTCGGACCTGACCGAGCACCTCAAGACGCACAAGCACGACCACCACTCCCGTCGCGGTCTGCTGATCCTGGTCGGCCAGCGTCGCCGCCTGCTGCAGTACCTGGCCAAGAAGGACATCCAGCGCTTCCGTACGCTGGTCGAGCGCCTCGGCATCCGCCGCGGTGCGGCCGGCGCCAAGTAACACGGCGTGAAGGGGAGCGGTTCCCACATCCGGGGGCCGCTCCTTTGCTGTACGTGCGGGACCGACCGGACCCTTTGTAGTCTGGACGGGACGCACGCGCACGTCTGAGAAGCGCACTGGTCGCAGATGACCTGAGTAGACGCGTGCAGACGCGCGAAGACGTGCACAACAGAAGAGGAGGAGCGCCCTCCCTACGCCGCCGGTCCTCGGTAGTGGCACCCGGAATGCCCTGACGGGCAACGAACCGGGTGCTTCGATCGAAGACCGGCCCCAGGCCAGGAGCGCTTCTCCGCAACCGTTCGCCGCCACACGGGTGGCGGACGGAGACGACGAAAATGGAGAAAACGCTAGTGGAGAACGAGACCCACTACGCCGAGGCCGTCATTGACAACGGTTCCTTCGGCACCCGCACCATCCGCTTCGAGACGGGCCGTCTGGCCCGCCAGGCCGCCGGTTCCGCCGTTGCCTACCTGGACGACGACACGATGGTGCTTTCCGCGACCACCGCGTCGAAGAAGCCCAAGGACCAGCTCGACTTCTTCCCCCTGACGGTGGACGTCGAGGAGCGCCAGTACGCGGCCGGCAAGATCCCCGGCTCGTTCTTCCGCCGCGAGGGCCGCCCCTCCGAGGACGCGATCCTCACCTGCCGCCTGATCGACCGCCCGCTGCGCCCGTCCTTCAAGAAGGGCCTGCGCAACGAGATCCAGGTCGTCGCCACGATCATGGCGCTCAACCCGGACCACCTGTACGACGTCGTCGCGATCAATGCCGCGTCCGCGTCCACCCAGCTGGCCGGCCTGCCCTTCTCCGGCCCGATCGGCGGCGTCCGCGTCGCGCTGATCCGCGGCCAGTGGGTCGCCTTCCCGACGCACACCGAGCTTGAGGACGCCGTCTTCGACATGGTCGTCGCGGGCCGCGCCCTGGACGACGGCGACGTCGCGATCATGATGGTCGAGGCCGAGGCCACCGAGAAGACCATCGCGCTCGTCAAGGGCGGCGCCGAGGCGCCGACCGAGGAGGTCGTCGCCGCGGGCCTCGACGCCGCGAAGCCGTTCATCAAGGTCCTCTGCAAGGCCCAGGCCGACCTGGCCGCCAAGGCCGCCAAGCCCGAGGGCGAGTTCCCGGTCTTCCTGGACTACCAGGACGACGTGTACGAGGCCCTCTCGGCCGCCGTCAAGGGCGAGCTGTCCCAGGCGCTGACCATCGCGGGCAAGCAGGACCGCGAGGCCGAGCTGGACCGCGTCAAGGAGATCGCCGCCGAGAAGCTCCTCCCGGCCTTCGAAGGCCGCGAGAAGGAGATCTCCGCCGCGTACCGCAGCCTGACCAAGGCCCTGGTGCGCGAGCGCGTCATCAAGGACAAGGTCCGCATCGACGGCCGCGGGATCACGGACATCCGTACCCTCGCCGCCGAGGTCGAGGCCATCCCGCGCGTGCACGGCTCGGCGCTGTTCGAGCGTGGCGAGACCCAGATCCTGGGCGTCACCACCCTCAACATGCTCCGCATGGAGCAGCAGCTGGACACCCTCTCCCCGGTGACCCGCAAGCGCTACATGCACAACTACAACTTCCCGCCGTACTCCGTCGGTGAGACCGGCCGCGTGGGCTCGCCCAAGCGCCGCGAGATCGGCCACGGCGCGCTCGCCGAGCGCGCGATCGTGCCGGTCCTCCCGACCCGCGAGGAGTTCCCGTACGCGATCCGCCAGGTGTCCGAGGCCCTCGGCTCCAACGGTTCGACGTCCATGGGCTCGGTCTGCGCCTCCACCATGTCGCTGCTGAACGCCGGTGTGCCGCTCAAGGCCCCCGTCGCCGGTATCGCCATGGGCCTGATCTCCCAGGAGATCGACGGCAAGACCCACTACGTCGCCCTCACCGACATCCTCGGTGCGGAGGACGCCTTCGGCGACATGGACTTCAAGGTCGCCGGCACCAAGGAGTTCGTCACCGCGCTCCAGCTGGACACCAAGCTCGACGGTATCCCGGCCTCGGTCCTGGCCGCCGCCCTCAAGCAGGCCCGCGACGCCCGCCTCCACATCCTCGACGTGATGATGGAAGCGATCGACACGCCGGACGCGATGTCCCCCTTCGCCCCCCGGATCATCACCGTCAAGATCCCGGTGGACAAGATCGGCGAGGTCATCGGGCCCAAGGGCAAGATGATCAACCAGATCCAGGAGGACACCGGCGCCGAGATCACGATCGAGGACGACGGCACCATCTACATCGGTGCCTCCGACGGCCCGGCCGCCGAGGCCGCCCGCGCCACGATCAACGCGATCGCCAACCCGACCATGCCGGAGGTCGGCGAGCGCTACCTGGGTACGGTCGTCAAGACCACCACCTTCGGTGCTTTCGTCTCCCTGATGCCCGGCAAGGACGGCCTGCTGCACATCTCGCAGATCCGCAAGCTCGCCGGTGGCAAGCGCGTGGAGAACGTCGAGGACGTGCTCGCGGTCGGCTCCAAGGTCCAGGTGGAGATCGCCGAGATCGACCAGCGCGGCAAGCTCTCCCTGATCCCCGTGATCGACGGCGAGTCCGCCGACGCTGCCTCCGATGACGCAGACAAGGACGACTCCGACAAGTGATGTCGCGTAGTTCCCGTGTGACGGCCCGCCCCTCTTCGGAGGCGCGGGCCGTCGCCCGTACCCAAACCCTCCTCCAGGGCCGGAACGGCATCGGCACCGTCCGGCGCACCGTCCTGCCCGGCGGACTGCGCATCGTCACCGAGACGCTGCCCTCCGTCCGCTCGGCCACCTTCGGCATCTGGGCGCACGTCGGCTCCCGTGACGAGACGCCCACGCTGAACGGCGCCACGCACTACCTGGAGCACCTCCTCTTCAAGGGCACCGAGAAGCGCAGTGCCCTCGACATCTCCGCCGCGATCGACGCGGTCGGCGGCGAGATGAACGCCTTCACGGCGAAGGAGTACACCTGCTACTACGCGCGCGTGCTCGACACCGACCTGCCGCTGGCCATCGACGTGGTCTGCGACATGCTCACCGGCTCGCTCATCCGCGAGGAGGACGTCGTCGCCGAGCGCGGGGTGATCCTCGAAGAGATCGCGATGACCGAGGACGACCCGGGCGACTGCGTGCACGACCTGTTCGCGAAGACCATGCTCGGCGACACCCCGCTGGGCCGTCCCGTCCTCGGCACCGTCGACACGATCAACGCCCTCGGCGCCGACCGGATCCGCCGCTTCTACAAGAAGCACTACGACCCGACCCACCTGGTCGTGGCCGCGGCCGGCAACGTCGACCACGCCAAGGTCGTACGCCAGGTACGCGCCGCCTTCGAGAAGGCCGGCGCCCTCGGCCGCACCGACGCCGAGCCCGTCGGCCCGCGCACCGGCACCAAGCGGATCCGCACGGCCGGCCGCGTGGACCTGGTCAACCGCAAGACCGAGCAGGCCCACGTCGTCCTCGGCATGCCGGGCCTGGCCCGCACCGACGAGCGCCGCTGGGCGCTGGGCGTGCTGAACACCGCCCTCGGCGGCGGCATGTCCTCGCGCCTCTTCCAGGAGGTCCGGGAGAAGCGCGGCCTCGCCTACAGCGTGTACTCGTACACCTCGGGCTTCGCCGACACCGGCCTGTTCGGCGTGTACGCGGGCTGCCGGCCCAGCCAGGTGCACGACGTGCTCCGGATCTGCCGCGACGAACTCGACAAGGTCGCCGCGGACGGACTCAGCGACGAGGAGATCAGGCGCGCCATCGGCCAGGTCTCCGGGTCCACCGTCCTGGGCCTGGAGGACACCGGCGCGATCATGAACCGTATCGGCAAGAGCGAGCTGTGCTGGGGCGACCAGATGTCGGTCGACGACATGCTGGCCCGGATCGCCGCCGTGACCCCGGACGAGGTCCGCGCCGTCGCCCGGGACGTGCTGGCCCAGCGCCCCTCGCTCGCGGTGATCGGCCCGCTGAAGGAGAAGCAGGCCGGCCGCCTCGACGAAGTGGTCGGCTAGTACCGCACCCAGGTAAGTCAGTGCTGATGTAAGGACATGGATATGAGCAAGCTGCGCGTGGCGGTCCTCGGAGCCCAGGGCCGCATCGGCGCCGAGGCCGTCAAGGCGGTCGAAGCCGCCGAGGACATGGAACTGGTGGCGGCGCTCGGCCGCGGCGACAAGCTGGAGACACTGGCGGAGGCCGGCGCGCAGGTCGCCGTCGAGCTGACCACGCCCGCCTCGGTGATGGGGAACCTCGACTTCCTCATCCGCCACGGTATCCACGCCGTGGTCGGTACGACCGGCTGGACCGAGGACCGCCTCGCGCAGCTGACCACCTGGCTGGCGGGCTCTCCGGAGACCGGCGTGCTCATCGCCCCGAACTTCTCCATCGGCGCCGTCCTCACCATGAAGTTCGCGGCCCAGGCGGCCCGCTACTTCGAGTCCGTCGAGGTCGTCGAACTGCACCACCCGAACAAGGTTGACGCGCCTTCCGGTACGGCGACGCGCACGGCGCAGCTCATCGCGGCCGCCCGTGCCGAAGCGGGCTGCCCCGCCCAGCCCGACGCCACCGCCACGGCCCTGGACGGCGCGCGCGGTGCGAACGTCGACGGCGTCCCGGTGCACGCCGTCCGCCTGCGCGGCCTGCTGGCCCACCAGGAAGTGCTCCTCGGCAGCGAGGGCGAGACCCTGACCATCCGTCACGACTCCCTGCACCACAGCAGCTTCATGCCGGGCATCCTGCTCGGCACCCGCCGCGTGGCGGGGACCCCGGGCCTCACATTCGGCCTGGAAAACTTCCTCGACCTGGGCTGAATCGACCACCATGCGCGCGAAGATCACGTACTTCATCACGGCCGCCGTCCTGGTCGTCTACTTCGTCCTGGTCGGCAGCCGGGGCCTGATGCTGATCCGGCACGGCACCTGGCTCACCGTCACCTTCGGTGCGGCCGTGCTGATCCTGCCGGTCATCGGCGTCTGGTTCCTCTGGATGAACACCCGCTTCGTCACCCGGGCCAACCAGCTCGCGACCGAGCTGGAGGCCGAGGGCGGGCTGCCCGTCGACGAGCTGGAGCGCGACCAGTACGGCCGCATCCGGCGCGACTCCGCCGACGAGGTCTTCGCGCGCCGCCGGGCCGAGACCGAGGACGCGCCGGGGGACTGGCGCAGCTGGTTCCGGCTCGCCGTCGCCTACCACGACGCCCGCGACACCCCCCGGGCGCGCAAGGCCATGCAGCGCGCGATCGCCCTGCACGACGGGAAGCCCGTACAGGCCTGATACCTGTACGGGCTTCCCGTGCGCGCGCGGCGACAGCGCGTCAGACGGCGGCCGGCCGGTACTCCTCCGCCCACGCCTCGACCATGTCGGCCGCGCGGTCGAAGGCCTCCGCCCGGGACAGGAAGTCGGCGTTGTGGTCGGTCAGCAGCACCGGCAGCCGCGCCCCGCCGTGCCCGGCCACCATCAGCGCCTGGCCCTGCACGGTCCTCGGCAGCCCCAGCCAGCGCACGGGCTGCTGCACGGTGCGCACCTCTGCGATCTCGCTCCACGCGAGGGAGCGCGTCCCGAAGAACCCCACGCGGCGCAGCCCCGTACGGCTCACCCAGACGCCGGCGCGCAGGATCCGCAGCGCCGAACCGATGACGCAGAGCGCCGCCACCAGGCAGACGCTCGCTCCGGCCCAGGCGCCGACGGCACCGACGATCATCGTGGACAGCAGCATGAAGGCCGACAGCAGGAGGAGCAGCGCGGCGATGGCGACCCGCCACGGTCCGGGCCGGTAGGGACGCCGCCAGCGGTCGCGGTCGTCATGGGCCAGCACCTCGCCGCCGTCGTCATCCGCGTCGAATACGCCGTCGGCCGTCAGGAAGGGCAGGGGCACGGCTGGACCTCACTCACATGCACGTTCGGTTGGGCAGTGCCCGTGAGGCTACCGCTCCTGGGACGCCTCCGACTGCTGCGACTTCTGCGCCGTCCTGCTCGGCTCCAGCGCCGGCATGCCGAAGAGCAGCGATCCGGCGAGCCCCGCCACCACGGTCAGCCCGACCAGACTACGGGCGGCCGTCTGGGTCCTGCTCATCCGCTCGCGCGGCGGTGGAGTGACATTGCTTCTGAATCGGTCGGCCTCGGCGACGAAGGCGAACGGGACGTTCTCGCGCCGGAGGAACATAGGAGCGACTCTCCTCACGATAGGGGCCCTGAGGGCGGTACGGCAGTGCGGTGTGTTCTCTCCTGTAGGACGCGCGGGCCGCTCAATCCGTGCCGGAATTCAGGACATTCACCAGAATTCGTGGCGCCGCGTCAGCTGACCGGGTGGTCCCGGCCCCGCGTGCGACTGCGCGTCGGGCGGTGACCGGCGACGTAGAGTGGGCGCGCCCCAGGAACGCACGTTTGGAAGGACCCCCGGTGAGCGACACCGCCGCTTCAGATCTGAAACCCAGCTTCCGCAGTGACGTGACGGTGGAGCTGGTGAAGCACTCCGCCGCCGACTCCGACGTGCTGTGGGCCGCCCGTGTCTCCACGGCCGGCGAGCAGTCCCTGGAGGAGCTGAGCAAGGACCCGGAGCGCTCGAAGGGCCTGATCAACTACCTGATGCGGGACCGGCACGGCAGCCCGTTCGAGCACAACTCGATGACCTTCTTCATCAGCGCCCCGATCTTCGTCTTCCGCGAGTTCATGCGGCACCGCGTGGGCTGGTCGTACAACGAGGAATCCGGCCGCTACAGGGAGCTCGAACCGGTCTTCTACGTCCCCGACGCCGAGCGCAAGCTCGTCCAGGAGGGCCGCCCGGGCAAGTACGTCTTCGTCGAGGGCACCGAGGCGCAGCAGCGGCTGACCGCCCGCGTCATGGAGGACTCCTACCTCCGGGCCTACGAGGCCTACCAGGAGATGCTGGCGGCGGGCGTGGCCCGCGAGGTCGCCCGTTCGGTCCTGCCCGTCGGTCTCTTCTCCTCCATGTACGCGACGTGCAACGCGCGCTCGCTCATGCACTTCCTCGGTCTGCGCACGCAGCACGAGCTGGCCGCGGTCCCGTCCTTCCCGCAGCGGGAGATCGAGATGGTCGGCGAGAAGATGGAGCAGCACTGGGCCTCGCTGATGCCGCTCACGTACGCGGCGTTCAACGGCAACGGGCGCGTTGCCCCGTAAGGCCCCGGACGCCAACGGCGTACACATGTGCGGAGTCAAGTCCCAAGTGTCCGTATTGCGGCGTTTCGGAAAGTTCATCTAGGCTGATCAAACGGACCCGGCACTGCTTGAACCCCCGAGCAGGCAGTGCCGGCGTCCAACACACTGTTGAAGTCCCCGAGGGACGCCGCGAGCATGGCAGCGAGTAGCGTGTTACCCATGGCTCCGATCTCGACTCCGCAGACCCCCTTCGGGCGGGTCCTCACCGCCATGATCACGCCGTTCGCGGCGGATGGCTCACTCGACCTCGACGGCGCGCAGCGGCTCGCCGTCCACCTGGTGGACGCAGGCAACGACGGCCTGATCATCAACGGCACCACCGGTGAGTCGCCCACCACCACCGACGCGGAGAAAAACGACCTCGTACGAGCCGTCCTCGAAGCGGTCGGAAGCCGCGCCCACGTCGTCGCCGGCATCGGCACCAACGACACCCGCCACACCCTGGAGCTGGCCCGCGAAGCCGAGCGCATCGGCGCCCACGGCCTCCTCGCGGTCACCCCGTACTACAGCAAGCCGCCGCAAGAGGCCCTGTACCGGCACTTCACGGCCATTGCCGACGCCACCGCACTGCCGGTCATGCTCTACGACATCCCCGGCCGCAGTGGTGTCGCGATCGACACCGAAACCCTGGTACGGCTGGGCGAGCACCCCCGTATCGTGGCCAACAAGGACGCCAAGGGCGACCTCGGCCTCGCCAGCCGGGCCATCGCGCAGAGCGGCCTGGCCTGGTACTCCGGCGACGACATGCTGAACCTGCCGCTCCTGTCGGTCGGCGCGGTGGGCTTCGTCTCGGTGATCGGCCATGTGGTCACCCCCGAGCTGCGCGCCATGCTTGAGGCCTACACGGGCGGCGACGTCCAGAAGGCCACCGAGATCCACCAGAAGCTGCTCCCCGTGATCACCGGTATGTTCCGCACCCAGGGCGCGATGACCTCCAAGGGCGCGCTGGGTCTGCAGGGTCTGCCCGCGGGGCCCCTGCGGCTCCCGCTGATCGAGCTGTCCGTCGAGGAGACGGCACAGCTCAAGATCGACCTTGCCGCCGGCGGGGTACAGCTCTGACACCAGACTTCACAACTGAATACGCAAGACCAAAAAGACGAAGCAAGTGCACGAATGACATGCGCGCCACGTGCCTTCCGAGGTACGTGGCTCGTGTGGTGAGGAGATACTTTTGAGCCACCCGCATCCCGAACTCGGTCCCCCGCCGAAGCTGCCCAAGGGCGGCCTGCGCGTCACCCCTCTGGGTGGTCTCGGCGAGATCGGCCGCAACATGACCGTCTTCGAGTTCGACGGTCGCCTGCTGATCGTCGACTGCGGCGTCCTCTTCCCCGAGGAGGAGCAGCCGGGCATCGACCTGATCCTGCCGGACTTCACGTCCATCCGGGACCGGCTCGACGACATCGACGGCATCGTCCTGACCCACGGGCACGAGGACCACATCGGCGCCGTCCCCTACCTCCTGCGGGAGAAGCCGGACATCCCGCTGATCGGCTCCAAGCTGACGCTGGCCCTCATCGAGGCGAAGCTCCAGGAGCACCGCATCCGCCCCTACACCCTTGAGGTGAAGGAGGGGGAGCGCGAGGCCCTCGGCCCCTTCGACTGCGAGTTCATCGCGGTCAACCACTCCATCCCGGACGCCCTGGCCGTAGCGATCAGGACCCCCGCGGGCCTGGTCGTCGCCACCGGCGACTTCAAGATGGACCAGCTCCCGCTGGACAAGCGCCTCACGGACCTGCACGCCTTCGCGCGCCTGAGCGAAGAGGGCATCGACCTCCTCCTCTCGGACTCGACGAACGCCGAGGTCCCCGGCTTCGTGCCGCCCGAGCGGGAGATCTCCAACGTCCTGCGCACGGTCTTCGCGAACGCCCACAACCGGATCATCGTGGCCAGCTTCGCGAGCCATGTGCATCGCATCCAGCAGATCCTCGACGCCGCCCACGAGTACGGCCGCAGGGTCGCGTTCGTCGGCCGCTCGATGGTCCGCAACATGGGTATCGCGCGCGACCTGGGCTACCTGCGGGTCCCGGCCGGCCTCGTCGTCGACGTCAAGACCCTCGACGACCTGCCGGCCCACGAGGTCGTCCTGGTCTGCACGGGCTCCCAGGGCGAGCCGATGGCGGCCCTGTCCCGGATGGCCAACCGCGACCACCAGATCCGGATCGTCCCCGGCGACACCGTGATCCTGGCGTCGTCCCTGATCCCGGGCAACGAGAACGCGGTCTACCGCGTGATCAACGGCCTGACCCGCTGGGGCGCCAACGTCGTGCACAAGGGCAACGCCAAGGTGCACGTTTCCGGCCACGCCTCCGCGGGCGAGCTGCTGTACTTCTACAACATCTGCAAGCCGCGGAACCTGATGCCGGTCCACGGTGAATGGCGCCACCTGCGTGCCAACGCCGAGCTCGGCGCCCTGACGGGTGTCCCGAAGGATCGCATCGTCATCGCCGAGGACGGCGTGGTCGTCGACCTGATCGACGGCAAGGCCCGCATCTCCGGCAAGGTCCAGGCCGGCTACGTGTACGTGGACGGCCTGTCGGTCGGCGACGTCACGGAGGCCTCGCTCAAGGACCGCCGGATCCTCGGGGACGAGGGCATCATCTCGGTCTACGTGGTGGTGGACAGCACGACGGGCAAGGTCGTCAGCGGCCCGAACATCCAGGCCCGGGGCTCCGGTATCGACGACGGCGCCTTCGGCCCGGTGATCGCGAAGGTCGAGGAGGCCATCGCCCGCGCCGCCGCCGACGGCGTGGCCGAGCCGCACCAGATCCAGCAGCTCATCCGCCGCACGATGGGCAAGTGGGTCTCGGACAGCTACCGCCGCCGCCCGATGATCCTCCCCGTCGTCGTCGAGGTCTGACCCTCGCCGTAGCGACCGCACGGGAGCGGGGCAACCGGATTTGCGTCCGGGGGCCCCGCTCCAGTACGTTTACGTCTCCACCTCGCAGGGCAGACGGGCACACTCGTGTGTCCGGACGCTTCGCGCGAGCGGGTGGGAATCCAGACCGGGGAGACCTGATAAAGTCTGGTTCTCCCGAAAGGGAAAGGCCCGCCGAAGGCCATTGGAATTCGAATCCGATCGGAAACGACACGGAATCGGATCTGATAGAGTCGGACTCGCCGGAAAGGGAAACGCGAAAGCGGAAACCTGGAAAGCGAAACCCGCTTCGACCGGGAATCGGACACGAAAGAGTCTGATAGAGTCGGAAACGCAGAACAGAACGAAACGAAGCCCGGAGGAAAGCCCGAGAGGGTGAGTACGAAGGAAGCGTCCGTTCCTTGAGAACTCAACAGCGTGCCAAAAATCAACGCCAAAAGTTGATACCCCGTCCATTTCGGTGGATGAGGTTCCTTTGAAAAAGTCCTGTGGGGCTCCCTCGTGGAGTGCTTGCAGGCAATTACACAGCGAGGACGTTGTGGCGCGTCGGTCTTATTCCGACAGGACGTGCCCGCTCTAAGTGATGTGTGCACC
>NZ_JBHXRU010000050.1:0-45031 GCF_042716255.1 Streptomyces sp. NPDC058662
GGCCGGGCCCCCCCCCGGGGGGGGCCGCCCCGCGCTGCCGTGTGTCCGGAGCCGGTCCGGACACCCCCGCAGGGGTGAATCCGGCCCTCGTGTACGCGTAGGCGGCTTGTGCGGTGCGCCTCCAACTCGCCCCAAAATTATGCCTATTGACATCAAACGGGATCTTTCGGCATGTTTCGGGCGCGGCCTGGTCGTCGGGCCGGTCGTGTGCGGATTGGAGTGGGGTTCATGGTGCGTTCGGTGCGTGAGGTGTTCGACGAGGGCCAGGCTGCGGGCCGGCTGCGGGTGCCGGTCGCGGCGTGGCGGTGGGCGACGGGTTCGGGTCTGGTCCCGGCCGCGGACGTCGGGCCGGGCCGTTGGTCGCGGGCGGTGGTGGAGGCCGCCGACCCGGAAGCAGTCCGCGCTGCGCTGCGGGGGATCGAGGCCGGGGTGGCGGCGGACCGGCTGACGGAGGCCTTCGGGGTGCCGCTCCCGATCCTCCGGCCGCGGGTGACCGCCTCGGCTGCCGGCCACCTCGTGAAGGCCGGTCTCCTGGTCTACCTCGGCGGGGAGCCCCGGTTCCCCGTCGTCCATCCGGACCAGGCGGCCGCGCTCTGCCGCCGCCGGGACCTGCCCGCCCTCCTCGACCGGCACGTGCCCCTCGGCCCGGACCAGGCCGCGGTGCGCATGGGCGTGCGCCGTACCGACTTCGACCAGGTGGTGCGGCTCGGGTGGCTGGCCCCGATCGGCTCCGTGGACATCGACTACAAGCGGCAGGGTGGGGTGACCACGGTCCCCCTGTACGACGCCCAGGATGTCGCGCTCCTGGAGGTGGTCCGCCCCTGCGTGGACTGGCGGGCGGTGCGCACCGCCCGGGCGGGCCGCCGCTCCCCGCTCGCTGCGCTGGACCCGTCCCCGGGGTGGGAGCGGGTGTTGTTGGCGGAGGTGGCGCGGATGGCCAGGGTGGGCCGGGCCGCGGTGGTGAACTGGCGCCGCCGGCACCCCGACTTCCCCGACCCGGTGGCCGGTACGGACGTGCACCCGCAGTTCGACCGCCGCGCGGTCGTGGCCTGGCTCCTCGCCCACGACAAGATCGGAGTACCCACGGGGCCGACGACCGCCGCCCTGGTGGTGGCCGGGGCTGGAGGCGCCTCGCACCGGTTCCGCCTCGATGACCCGTGGCTGTCCCTGGCCGACGACGCGGCCGGCGAGGACTGCTTGTCCGGCTGGTCCACCGACGAGGACGCCGACGCGCTGGCCGCCCTGGCCGGCGGGGAGTTCGGGGCGTCGCTGCGGCGGCTGACCGCGCCCGGTACCGGCCCGTTGGCGGTGCCGGGGGAGGTGCGGGTGATCGACAGGTTCCGGTCGGGATCGGGGGGCCTGCGCCTGACGCTGGCGTGGCCGGCCGGGCTGCGCAGGACCGCCGGGTCAGGGCCGGCGGGCGGGGTGGTCCGCCACGGCGTCGCGTACGCGGGTCCGGGTGAGGGCTGCGTCTGCGCGCGGCACGACTGCGGCGGCGTGGTGCCCGTCTCCTGGTGCGCCGAGCACGGCGACGCGGCGGCGCCGGTATTGGAGTGGCACCCCGGCGGCGGGATCCGCTGCACCGACCTGTCCCGGTCACGCGGCCTCGCGGCCGTCGCTGGGCGGGCAGACTGACCGTCAGCCGGGTCCGGGCTGCGGCATCCATCAGAACCTCCACGGCCTAGGCCACGGCGTTCTACCGTGGCTGGTAGCACCCGCTGCCAGGAGGAGCCGATGAGCGCCCAGCCCGACCACACACCCGCCGCCCCGTACGCGCCCGCGCCCGGGGCGCCGGCCGAACTCCTCGCCCAGCTCCGGGCCGACCGTCGCGCCGGGACGTGGGTGCCGGCCTTCGAGCGGGAGTGGGCGGCCGCGCTGGAGGAGTCGCGCCGGACGTTCTCCTTGAACACCCTCTACGAGGTCGTCCATGTCTGGCAGGCCCGACTCGTCTCCGCCCCCGCGGTCGACGCGTTCACCGCTTCCGGCCACGACGAGAGCGGGTTCGTGGACATGGCCGAGCTCCGCGGCCGGCGGCGCCGGTGAGCCTGCCCCGTACGCGGTCCGCCTCTCGACCCCGGCCGCGAAGGTCCTCGCCGAACTCCCCGAGCACGCCGAAGAGACGGCGTGGGACCTGCTCGACGCCGCCGCGGCCGACCCCTGGGGCTTCAGTCAGTGGGACCCCGACGACCCCGAAGGCGAAGACGTACGGATCGCGTCCGCCGGCCGCCTGTCCGTCATCTACTTCGCCAACCGGCCGCTGTGGCACCTGTCCGTCCTGGACATCGTCTGGCTCGGCTAGACACCGGCGAACGTTCTGCCGGAACAGCACCCCGCTTGTGCGCCCCTCCACTGGCTCGGAGGGAGGTGGAGGCCGAAGCCTGAACGAGTGGGTCGAAAAACCAGTGATGTGTCCACTTCAAGCCAAGTATGTTGATCGGAGACTAATCGTGCATGGGTGAGCGAGGCAGACATGCAGGACCCTGTGGTTGGTGACGTACGGAGATCCCGTTTCGCTGAGTTCGCGCGGAACCTCGACCCCGATGTACGTACCGCTCTGCACTTCAGCGATGAGGCAATTACTGGTGTTGACCTGCTAGTTTCCTTCTGCCGCACCATGATGGACCAAGACCACTCCATGCCCTGGCAGGACCGCCTTGGTGAACTCTTCGAAGCCTTCGAACCAGACGGCTTGGAGACAGGGCTGGAGTTCACTCTGGCTCAGTTGCAGGATACGGAACAGGCCAAGACGTGGCTGAGCACCTTCAAGGGGCTGAACTATCAAGCATTCGCGCTTCGGCTGCTCGGAGCGGGCCCCTACCGGCTTCTTGTGGAGGCTGTGAAGCAGGATGGCGCGGTCCTAGCTCTCGCGATTCGGCGCGGGATGCGCGCGCTGATGCCCTTCGCCGTGGCGTGGAGCGATGCCGTGAGCAACATGTCCGTGAATCAGAGGAAGGCCGTCGCGAAGGCAGACGTCCTCGGCCTGGAGATCGTGCAGGGGCTCATCGAGCTGGATGATGCGTTCGGCAAGAAGTTCATCTCCACGCTCCCTATGCAGCTCACAGTCGCGACTGCCGACGACCTCGTCGGGTGGCAGCCCGACAACATGCCGGAGATCGTGGCCTCCATCCGACAGCGTGTGGGCGAGTCGTCCGCGAGAAGGCTGGAGCGCGAGAACTCACAGCTCGTCAGAAAGATCAAGGGCGCCAGGACAGCGCTAGCGCACTCCGAGGACGGCATCTCTCAGGCGGCCAACTCGTTGATCGAGCTCATCGACAGAATCATGCGGGAAGCGTTCACCAAGGAGGAGGTTCTGGTCTGGGTGGGCGCGAACCTGCCAGATGAGCCGCAGATGACCTTTACCGACAAGGACGGAAAGGTACAGCCGACCAAACGAGCGGAAGCCCTGTGCTTCGTCTACCGCGGGGGTCCCACGGCACGCGATGCAAACGAGTACGACGATGGGAACGGTCCGACACTCATCCACGACGTCTTCGCTCGTGTCATCGTCGCAACGCGTACTCGCCTCCAGGAGTTCAAGCACGACGACGACGGAACCCCGGAAGAGAAGGAACAGCTTCTATGCCTGCTCGCTGGCCTGGAAGGAGTCCTAATGCTCGGCCTCTCCATCAACCAGTTCGGCGACAGCCGGGACGCCCGCCTCAAAGAGCTTGACGCCTAACGGGTCGGGGGAAGCGGGGGCCAGGCCTGGGCCGGATCAGACACGGGTGACGGTGGTGGGGGCGGCGTGCCATTCGCGTCCGCCGTTCTCAGGGGAGATGAAGGCGACGGGGCGCTGGCTGCGGGCGTAAGGCGGGTCGGGCGGTCTTCCCATGCGGGGTCGATGTCCCGCAGGATCCCGACACTCTGGGCTGTGTCGGTCCATCGTTCGGACGCTCACCGGCCACGCCCGAATCGCCCGCTACCCGTCTCATGCACAAGCCGGCCGGCACAGCACGACGGTGTCCGGCGTGACCTGGCCGCGTTGGGCATGGCTTGGAGATGGTGGAGCAGCTGCCGTTCGGGATGCGGACCCCCGTCACGGTGACGTACGTCCGGTGCGCGCAGTGCGGAGCGATGGGTGGCTTTATTCGGCAGTAGTGGCTCTGGTCCACTTCGTGTGGTTGTGCACGCTGAGTGAAGGC
The DNA here is from genome assembly GCF_042716255.1 of Streptomyces sp. NPDC058662. Lineage (NCBI taxonomy): Bacteria > Bacillati > Actinomycetota > Actinomycetes > Kitasatosporales > Streptomycetaceae > Streptomyces > Streptomyces sp. NPDC058662. The sequence goes on from NZ_JBHXRU010000050.1 coordinate 4,143, forward strand.
TCGGATAGGAAGTAGACCAGCAGTCCCTGCAGCGAGAACGACCTGTGGTCAGTTCTCCGTCTCCGCTACCGACAGCGCATTGAGTATCCGTACTCATGCGCAGGGCCCGTCACAGCCGCATGCTGACCTCATGCGGTTAACAGACTGTCGTGGGCACCGGTGGTGAGGGTGGGACGCGGAAAAGAGCCGTCGACTGGTCAACAGGTTGGGGCCGGCCTGGCGCTCCTCATCCTCGACTTGATGGTCATCGCTTGGTTGGTGTTCGGCTATGGGATGGCCGGCTGGGCCGACGGCTATGACCAGGGCAACTTGCCCGGTGCGCCCAAGGTGGCGTGGCAGGGAATGTGGCTCCTGGTTGGTGGTGCAGTCGTCACAGGCGGCGGCTTCCTTGCCCTGCGGTGGCGCGCCACGGGCATCATGCAGTTGATTGTCCTGGGAATCGGAGCAGGACTGCTCGCTGCCTTGGCCCTTTCTGATTAGGGGGCTTCTGTCAAGGAACTACCCTCCGCATCGCCAACCTGCCCGTCGTTCACCAGCGTGGCCGTAGGGCAGGGAGAGCCCGGTCACGCCAATAGGACTCGTTTGCGTAGGAGTTCGAATCCTGCGCGGCCGAACATCTGGCGCTTGAGCATCTTGATCCTGTTGACATGGCCCTCCACGACGCCGGAGTTCCAGGAGAGGGTGAGGCCGGCGGTGACGGCGTCGAGGTCGCGCAGGAGGTGCTGAGCGAAGTGGCGGAGGCTGGGCAGTTCGGCGGTGGCGCTGGCTGCTTCGATCCATTCGGGGAGCCGGTCGCCTCGCAGGTGAGTGAGCATGTGGGCGAAGGAGCGCACGTGCTCGGCGAGTGTTGTCAGGTCGGGGCAGTTGGCCAAGGCGGCTTTGAGATGGAGCTGGTCGCCTTCGGGTAGAGCGTCGGGGTGCGTGAGGATCCAGCGCGTGACGGAGCGGGCCGATGGCGGCCGGGGGCCGACCGGTTGGGGCTTGCCTCGAAGAGTCCTGCTGACGTAGTCACGGACGCTGGCGTATCCGCGTGGATAGCCCTGTTCCTTGATCTCCTCCCACAGTTTCCAGGCGTTGGTGCAGCCTTCCTGCCAGCGCTGATCGATGTAGGGCTTGTAGTCGTCGAGCCTGGTCGCACGGCTTTGCCACTGGCCAGTGAACATCTCCTCCGGGGTGGTGGCGCGGGAGAAGCGCAGGACGGTGTTGAGGGTCATGCCGAGTTGCCGGGCGACGAATCGCTTGCTGTGTCCAGCGGCGAGGAGAGCGTGGATGGTGGCGTGCTTGGCGCGGGTGCGTTCGGCGAACCGGTGCCCTGTCGGCCAGGGCGACAGGGCGGCCGGCTCCGCCTCTTCCTGCGCATGCGCGGACAGCTCGGCGGACACCTCGGCCTGGAGGGCCTCGAGTACACCGGCGACGGCAACCTCGACATCCTCGCCATCGACAAGACCACCGGCCACCTCTTGCGTTACAACGGCGACGGCAACGGCGGCTTCGCCGCTCCCAACGACCGGGGCCAGGGCTGGGCCGCCATGACCCTGAGCGCGGGCGACTTCAACAAGGACGGCAAGCAGGACTTCCTCGCCGTCAACTCAAGCTCGGACCGTATGTACTTCTACCCCGGCACCGGCGCCGGCGGCTTCGACTTCAGCAAGCGCATCGACTTCGGCACCGGCTGGGGAACCTCCCGCCTCACCCTGCTCGACTACGACGGCGACAGCAAACTCGATGTCCTCGCCGTCAACAACACCGACGGCCACCTGTACTTCCACCCCGGCGACGGCGCCGGCGGCCTCGGCGCACGGGTGGACCGCGGCGGCGGCTGGGCCGCCATGCACCTCGTCCCCGGAGACTTCAACAACGACAACAAGCAGGACTTCCTCGCCGTCGACACCGCCCGCAAGAAGCTGCGCTTCTACCCCGGCAACGGCACCGGCGGCTTCGGTACCTACATCCTCCAGGCCGACGACTGGGCCCCCTACTCCACACCCGCCCCCCTCCGCTTCAGCACAATCGGGAATCTAGGCGTCGTAGCCGCCGACACCTCCGGCCAGCTGCGACTGTGGCAGGGCGACGGCCAGGGCAAGCTCACCGGCGCCGTCCCTGTCAACGGCCGCACCACCAACTCCGCCTACGACACCGGCGACCGGCTGACCTCGACCACCACCGGCACAGAAGCAACCGGCTACACCTACGACGACGACGGCAACCAGCTCACCGACGGCAACGAGACCTACACCTACGACCCCGTCGGCCGTATCAAGACCGCCGCCGTCGGAGCCGACACCTACGCCTTCACCTACGACTCCGACGGCAACCGCACCACCACCAAGAAGAACAACACCCTCACCAGCACCTCCCGCTGGGACATCAACAACCCCCTCGCCCAGCTCGCCACAGACACCGACGCCACCGGCGCCCTGGTCGCCGACTACCAGTACGACCCCGACGGCACCGCCCGCTCCATGGACCGCACCGCCGGCAAGTACTACTTCGCCCAGGACCGCCAGAACTCCGTCTCCACCGTCTACGACGCCGCCGGCACCGACAACTACCGCTACACCTACAACCCCTGGGGCAAGACCACCGGCACCGCCACCATCACCGGCGGCCAGACCAGCCCCTTCGGCTACACCGGCCAGTACAAGGACCAGACCCTCCCCGACCGCCTCCAGCTCCGCGCCCGCTCCTACGACCCCGCCCAACAGCGCTTCACCACCACCGACCCCGTCTCCGCGCCTCTCGCCAGCCCCAACCGCTCCGCGTACAACTACGCCAACAACGACCCCACCAACCTCTCCGACCCCTCCGGCGCCTGCCCCATGTGCATCGGAGCCGTCTTCAGCGCCGGCATCTACGCCTACACCCACCAGGACGACTTCAACTGGCGCGACTTCGCCGCGGCAACAGCCAAGGGCGCCCTCATCGGCGCCGGCGCCGGCTTCCTCGCCCCCGCAGGCGCCGGCCTCGCCGCCACCCTCGGCCTCACCGGCGGCCGCGCCCTCGCCGTCACGGCCATCACCGACGCGGGCATCGGCGCCGCCTTCTCCTGGTTCATCAACACCGCCCAATGCCAACCCACCACACCCACCGACCTCCTCATCGGCGCAGTCAGCGGCGGACTGGCACCAGTTATCGGGGCGGCATGGAGCAGCTTCAAGGCTTTCTTCGTTCCAAAGGCTACGGTTTCTGCCCATGTGGAACCTCGGCTAGCATTCCGGGCACTACGCGAGGGCGAAGACCCGTTGGTAGGCATTCACCGTCCGGGAGCAAACCCCGACGTCAAACCATGGCAACATGTAATGCAGCACAACGAGTCGCCTTGGATTTCACTCACATACGGTCCAGAAGTTGCGATAAATAGATATGGCGGCACTGCAAATGGCGTCATAGCCGTAGATAGGAATCTAATCACTGCTGAGACTCAAGACATTTTTGTGCACCTTGAAACTCCACCGGACCCGTATTTTACGCTTCAATACCTGAAAGACAACGCGTACAGGGACAAAGAATTTCTGGTCAAGTTCGATATCGAGCCTGGCGCTATCTTGAAGTATTGGGGTCCCGGGGTCACTCTCGATGACATGTTGAGAGATATCGAGAAGGGCCTCAGATAAGATTTTCAACGCTTAGGGGAGGAGTGAAATGGCGTCGCCGATGCGTGGTTCAGAGTGGCGGCTAGAGAGTAGGGGAGTTCTGTTGGGGATCGTCCGGTTGGTCGATGTCGACCAACCCTCATTCCGCTGCACTTTCCGCCCCTCGGGCTCGTGGGAAGATTTTCGGCCGAAATTTGACACTTTGGCAAGAGTCGTCGATGAAGGGCTGGCTGATCAGGCTTCGGCCGCAATGAAAGCCGTGCGAGACCTCGATCTCAGGCTCGTCCCAGTTGGGATTGGAGATGAAATCGAGCCTGTGATCATGCAGATCAGAGGAGAGCGCGCGAGTTTCCGATATTGACGCGACATGCCTGCAGTTCTAACGAGTTTGTCGAAACTCGCGAAAGGGCTCCCTCGATCTTCCTGCGCAGCACACTCAGGGCTGCGGTGAGCGTGTCGGCGCGCCCCTGTGCCGTATCGAATGCCACCTTGGCCTGATGAGCGGCGGCCGACGCGCCGTCCGCGACGCTCTGCAGGTCCGGAAGGACCTTCAAGTGGTCTGCGAGTGCTTGCTCCAGTGCCTGGATCTTCGGCACCAGGCGCTTGGCGAGGTCGGACGCGTTGACCCGCTCGATGTCGCTCTTCAGCTCGATGATCCGCCTGCGGTGCAGGTCGGCCACCCCGGCCAGGTCATTCCGCAGGCTCTCGGCGTCGTGCAGTTGGCGCTGCAGGTGGGCGCAGATGTCCTCCTGGCCGGCGATCGGCTGCTCGAAGCCGCCGATGACGTGGACGCCCAATACGGGCAGTGACGCGTGGGGAGGGCGGTCCATCCGTGTCGAGTGGGCGAGCGCGTGCAGGAACGGCACGGCGAGGGGGTCGGTGCTGTGGATACCGTCGGGCGCCGATCGCATGTCGGACAGGGGCACGAAGCTGCATAGGATCCCTGGATGGCAATCACCAGTTACCTCCTGCAAGGGCCGCGGGTGGTCATACGCCACGTCCGCCGCCAGGACTACGACGAGCTCACAGCGCTGGCCCAGGAGAGCGCCGAGATGCTTCGCCGCTGGCTGGGTGCCCGCGAGAACACAGTGGAAGCGTTCGAGAGCTACCTTGAGCGGTTCGAACAGCCCACCCATGAGGGCTTCGTGATCTGCCGGCGTGACGCCGGAACGATCGTGGGCGGCATCAACATCAACAACATCGTCAAGGGCACCCTCCAAAGCGGAACCCTGGGCTATACCTCCTACGCCTCTACGACTGGCCGTGGCTATATGACCGAAGGGCTGAGGCTGGTGGTCCAGCTCGCCTTCGGCCCGCTGGAACTGCACCGGCTGGAGGCGAACATCCAACCGGACAACACCTCCTCGCTGAACCTCGCCAAACGCCTGGGCTTCCAGCGCGAGGGCTACTCGACCGCCTTCCAGTACATCAACGGCGAGTGGCGGGACCACGAGCGATGGGCCATCACTGCCGAGACGGCACGAACAGCAGCACAGCTCACGAATTGACCTTCGCGGACACGATGAACTGAGACACAGGCACCGATCCGTCTCACCGCACAATGCGGCATGCCTGCCCAGGGCGCCGATCGAGAGCTTGATCCAATGAGACGGGACACGCGCGGTGTCGCGCACCGTCATGATCAGCGTGGACGGACTGGGGTCGGCTGCCCACCGATCGCCCCTCGTTCACTCGTACGGGCGAACGGGGTGGATGTCCCGAACACGTTTCGAGACGCTGTCGGAGACTTCCGATCATGGAGGGGGCAGACGAGTCGAAGCGTGCTGCGGCGGTGGCCCGGCTGATCCAGCTGCGGGACGCCGAGCAGTTGTCGGCCGCGCACGTGCGCCTCGCCGCCGAGGGCCTGGGCGTCAGCGAGCGCACGGTGTGGCGGTGGTTATCCGCCGACACCCGCGTGCCTGAGCACCGGGGGCCCGAGCCGTACGTGCTGAGCGAGACGGACCGGGAGGCGTACGCCCCTACCGGGGGACGTCTCCGCCGTGCACCGCGCCCGCCAGGCCGTGGTCGACGGGGACGGCACCACCGCCGGCGCCCCGGTCCCCGACTTCCTGCGCGAGGGCTGGGCGGGCGCCACCCCCGTCGCACTGCGCACGATGCAGGTCTCGTTCAGCCGCGAGCTCACCCCGGCCGAGCGCGCCGCGTGGAAGGTCGGCGAGTCCGGGCGCCGGGCAAATTCGGTGTACTTGCGGCGCCCGGATGAGGTCCGGGGCCGGGTGTGGGAGATGGACCACAAGCAGCTACCGATCCTCGTGCACCCGCCCAAGGGCAAGCCGATCTCCCCGTGGATGACCACGATCGGCGACGACGGCACCCGCGCCCTGCTGGGCTGGTCCCTCGCGGTGAGCCCGCACGCGGGCACCGTCCTGACCGCCATGCGCATGGCCCTGGTCCACGACCCCGCCCTCTCGCCGTTCGGCGCGGTGCCCGCCCGCGTACGGATCGACCGCGGCCTGGAGTTCGCCGCCGCCACCATCAAGGACGTGATGGCCGCGCTCTGCGTCACCGTCCACCGCCTCCCACCGTTCACCCCGCACCGCAAGGGCAAGGTCGAGCGGGTCAACCTCACCATCGAGCAGACCCTCATCTCCCTGATGCCCGACTTCACCGGCGGCCCCCGCGACGCGTCGGGCCGCCTGTACGGGCCCGTCGGCGACAGCCCGGCCGCCAAGCGCGCCGCCGAGAAGAAGGGCGGCCCCATGCTGCTGGACGACTTCGTGGCGCGCCTCGCCGCCTGGGTGCGCTGGTACAACACCGAGCGCCCGCACCGCATGCTGGACGGCCGCACCCCGCTGGCCGCCTGGCAGGAGGACGAGGCACCCCTGCACCGGATCGACGCGGACAAGCTGCGCCACCTGCTGCTGGCCGGCGACGAGCTCACCATCCAGAAGGACGGCATCCACCTGGGCGGCCACGCCTACGTCGCGCCCGAGATCCACGGCAGGGTCGGCCAGGTCGTCCAGATTCGCTACATGCCGCACGACGACCGGTCCATCGAGGTCTACCTCGGCGGCAAGCACCTGTGCACCGCGCTGCCGACCGGAACGCTCACCGCCGAGCAGACCGACGCCTTCCGTCTCCAGCAGCGTGAGGAAGCCGCGCGGCTTGGCCGCGAACGCCGCAAGGCATCCCGCCGGGCCCGGCGCGAACTCGCGCCGATGACCGGCGACGGCACCCCGGCCGCCGAATCTCGGCTCGTGGCGGACAAGACCGGCCGCAATTCCTCCCGCCAGGCCCTGGACGCCCGATCCTCCACCTCCCTGCTCGGCATCATCCCGATCATCAAGAACGAGGAGAGCTGAATGCCCCGGCACTTCGCCGACCTGACCGGCGCCGCGACGCTGCCGACCGGTACCTTCCAGCTCGCCCACCGCATCGTGGACGACCTCGTGAAGAACAACGCCACCGGTGTCATCCACGGCCCGGCCGGCACCGGCAAGACCTACGCGGCCGAGGCCGCACTGGAAGACCAGGCCAGCCGCGGCGGCCCCGCCGTGTGCGCACTGTCCTTCACCGCCCCGGCACCGAAGCCCCCAAGTCCCGCAACCGCTTCCACATCACCAACCGGCTCCTGGACCTGCTCTCCCACCCCAAGCGCCTGGTCGTCGTGGATGAGGCCCAGCGCCTCAACAGCGACTGCATCGAACTGCTGCGGCACCTGCACGACGAGCCGAAGACGAGGTTCGCCCTGCTCTACGTCGGCGGCGACGGCTGCTGGGAGGTCCTCTCCCGCGAACCGATGCTCCGCTCCCGCGTCTTCCGCCGCCTGCCCTTCCGCCCGCTGGCCGCCGAGGAGATCCCCGCCCTCATGCGGGACTACCACCCCATCTACACCGGCGCGGACGACGCCCTGCTGCGGCAGATCGACGAGCTGTACGGACAAGGCACCATGCGCGACTGGGCCGCCTTCACCCACACCGCTGCCGGACTGTGCCAGGCCGCAGGACGACCCCGCATCGACGTCGAAGTCATCGACAACGCCCTCACCCTCCTCGGCGGCGGCGTGTATGCCTGAACCCGACGTCGCCGAGGGCCCCGCCGGAGCCTTCGGCCGTGCCCACGCCCCCGGGCCCAGGCTCGTGTTCGTCCACAACCGCGAAGACGACCACCGCATCGTGCCTCGCCTGGCAGCCATCGAAGGCCCCGGCCGGCTCGTCGTCCGCCCCACCCCTGGCGGCCGCACCAGCGACCTTGCCCTCGACATCCTCACCGCAACCGGCCGCAGCCCCGCCATCTGCTCGCCGACCGCCCCTCCACGCCTGACGCCTGGCGTCAGGGCCTGTTCCTATTCCTCCTCCGCCCCTGAGGGCACAGGTAGTGGCAGTCCGGCAACAGTCCCGTACACGGGCCGTCACAGCACGGACCCGATTGCGAGTGCCAGAAGCGGGCTGCAGACCAGGTACCTGGTGATTGCGAGCGGTCCCGGTACTTCGCCAATATCGCCACGTTGGCTCGATCCGGCCGGAGAACCGAACGCGCTGATGAGGAAGATGCGCTGACAGGTCAATGAGAAGCCGCGACGAACGACCAGCTCACGGGCGTTCGGCCTGACAAGAAGATTGAGAACCTACAGCAGGAAGAGCCAGCGAGTCACTTCCCCGGGCGAGCGAATCGAGCAAGCCCTCAAGAGTGAGCACGCACGGCGATGCGGTGTGCGCCCAGCGGGAAGGGCGGTGGTCTTGCGACCACCGGTGGAGCCGATGCTGGCCCAGGCCGTGGAGTCGGGCAGCGTCGAATCCGACCCCTGACGGGGGACGCTTCCCCCGCGTGTCCGGACGGCCGGTGCCCCCGCTCACTTGACAGCAAGTGCCGCGCCCCGCGCAAACACGTCACGGCTGAGCCGGTCCTCGCCGGGGATCTCGAGCGGGCCGGCCATGACTCTTCGCCTCCGCCTCGGGTCCCGCCTCGCTACCGCCACCGACATCCGCCTGCTGGCAGGCCCGGCCGGCGGGCGGATGGGGCAGCGGTAGAGGCTCCAGTCACCGGACTGGTCCGGCAGGCGCCCCGGGCGTCATCCAGCGGTGCCACGGATGGGACTGGGCGCCGTAGTTGGCCTTCAGGTCAGAACCACGGCGCCAGGCGAGGGACCGTTCTTACAGAGGCAGGACATCGGTGACCGGCGCGAGAAGGCCGAGCACAGGGTCGAGTGCCTGCCCAGCCTGACCAAGCTGGTTGAGCTGGATGAGCTTGTTGAGCTCGTTGGTCGGGAGTTCAGCAGCGCCGGCGGGAGCAGCGGACGCAGCGATTGCGCCGACGATGAGGACGGCGGATGCGAGAAGAGTGCGTGTGTTCGTCATGCCTTGATCAACGACGCCAGCGGTATGAAGACACCTGCGAGTGATTGAGCGTTGCGCACTGGGTTTGGCCAGTGCGCAGGTAGGACCCCAGCTGGTCATCTGAAACGCCTACTGGCCGACGACGGTGCTCGGTCACATCACCGGATGTGGTCCTGAAGCGTCCTGCCTGGTCGGGCGTTACGAGCTGGGCATGCCTGGGCGAGAGGCAGCGTTCGAGAGGAGTGCGATTAGCAGGGAGGGAGCCGGGTGGCGGTGAGGAACGCGGTCAGTCGGTGGGCTTTGGCTGCTACGGCGGAGTGGGCGGCCGCGCCGGGGGGCCGTGAGAGTACCGCCTCGTAAGGCAATTGCTACCGGCGCGACCGTCTGCACCCTCCGCTTCGTCCGAGACCGCCGTTTGTGTTGGTTTCCGGCGGCCTCTTACGGCAGGGTCAGCTCAATGTGGCGCATTCCGCTACGGCGTAGAACGTGGTGTCCTCGAAGCCTTCGATGGTCACCTGCCATGAGTTGCCCGGGCCCCTCTGGTTCTCGCGGACGACGTACTCGACATCCGGGTTGGGTGGCGTCGGAGCGGCGACGAATCCGCCGCCTGTGACGACAGTTCCGGCGGGGCAGGTCGCTGTGGATGTCGCCGTGCCACCGCCGCCCTCGGCTACGACCGGGGTCCCCTCGACCTGGACGGTGGTGAGAACGCCGGGATCATCTGGTTCCGTTCCGCCGGTGAGGAGGCTGAGGAGGCCGCCTGACCTGGAGGAGGCCCTGTTCGCACCCGCACCGTCGCTTCCGCTGCAGATTTGCTGGGGAGACGTTGCGGTCGCAGGACCGCTCCCGAGAAGCGGGCCGTTGATGAGCCCGTTCTGGTGCGTCACGTGTGTGACCTCAGAGCGCTGATCGCACGAGACCTGGCTTGTACTCCTGTCTGCATCCCCGCCGCCGTGGGGCTGGGCAACTGCACCACCAGCTCCAAGCACGCTGATAGACCCGACCACAGCAGCCACGAGGGCAGCCTCACGAAGCCTGCGCACATCATCCCCTTTTCGCTCAATTCGGCATGTCTCCGACGAATTAAACGCCAGATTCGCGACATTACTCCGAATTAGGAGTCTTTTGCCCTCGACACGCCTCGATGCATGAAGCAGTGACGCAGCTCGGCCTTCCAACCCTCCTCCACAGGCCAGAACGCCCCACGGGGGGCCAGTGGCGGGAGGATCGGAGAACCGCACGAACGCCGAGTGGAGACCCAGTGCCTTATCGTCATGGCAGGACGGGCCGGCCACCAGCGAGGATGCCCGTCATGGCCACAGACCAAAATCTCGTCCCACTTCGCCCGACACACTCGGCGCCCGTCGTTTTCGGCGCCGGAGCCGTGATCGGAGTTCTGGGCGGGATGATCGGTTTGGGTGGCGCGGAGTTCCGCCTGCCGCTGCTGATCAGCCTCTTCGGGTTCGCCGCCCTCTCGGCGGTCATCCTGAACAAGGCGATGACCCTGGTCGTTGTCCTGGTCGCACTGCCCGCCCGGATGGTGGCGGTCCCGGCCTCCGAGGTCGCCGCGGGCTGGCCCGTCGTGGTCAACCTGCTGGCCGGCAGTCTCCTCGGCGCCTGGACCGGAGCGGGCTGGGCGGTCCGCATGCGTTCGGCCACCCTCTACAAGGTGCTCGCCGGCCTGATGGTCCTCATGGCCGCCGCCCTGATAGTCACTCACACCACCGCCCTGGACACGCTCGCACTGCCCCTCTGGGCGCAGATCCCTGCCGGGGTCGTGGCCGGGTTCGGCATCGGGGTGGTCGCCGCGATCATGGGCGTTGCCGGCGGAGAGCTGCTCATCCCGACGATCGTTCTGCTGTTCGGCGAGGACATCAAGACCGCCGGCAGTCTCTCCCTGCTGGTCTCACTGCCGACCATGCTCGTCGCGTTCGCCCGCTACAGCCGTGACGGCAGCTTCGCCGTCCTGGGCGCCAACATCCGCTTCACCACGATCATGGCCGTGGGCTCCATCGTCGGCGCGGTGCTGGGAGGACTACTCCTGGGCGTGTTCTCCGACCTGGTCCTCATCCCCCTGCTGGCCCTGATCCTGCTCGTCTCCGCCTTCAAGCTCGCCCGGCACAACTGACCTCAGGGCAGACAAGCCACACACCACACCCCCCACATCGGCTGCGTGCCCTGGTCGCCTACCTCCGCGGCGAACACGGGTGAGCGGAGCAGGCACCCGCCGTCGCGGAAGACCACGAGGCTCTCGCCACCTCCAGGCGCCCGCCGAAAGACCCGCCCGCCCGGCTGATCGAGCACCGGATCGGAGAGGCCGGCATCCGGCTTGCGTGCACACCGGCAACTGCTGGGACACCGCCAACCGCTGCACCCCGCCCTCGGCGAGCAGAAACGGCAGCTGCTGGCCGAGGGCGTGCCCGTCAGTCCCGCTGCCGGCCCGACACCGCCCTCCCAGTGCCCCGGAATGATCCGGCAACGGAAAGGTGAACAGATGATTCCTGATGTCAGGGGTGTGATCACCGCAGATCGGGGCAGGAGGGCGTTGTGTCATCTGCACCCTCCGAACTCGTGCCGCAGGTGCGGCATGCCCTCATACAGGCGGGTTTTCAACCTGGTCGGTGAGGTTGCGGGCCGTTTGGGCGTCTCCGCTCGCTCCGGTCCAGTGGGCGTGGTTGTGGCGTGCGGTGAGCGTGGTGGGGTGGTCGGGTCCCAGCATGCGGGTAGCTACCTCGGCGGCCGTCAAGGCCAGCTGCGCGGCGCGCATGTGGTCTCCGCCGTACCCCGTGGTGTTGGCGTCTTTGATGAAGTCGTCCACGAGGGTGCTGTGGGTCGGGCCGGGGCCGGGTTGCGGTGGCTGTTCGGCCTTCGGTTCCGGGATCCGGTTGAGGGTGGTCAGGGTCGTGTGCACGGTGCGGGCGTCCGCGGGCCGCTGCTGCGGGTCCTTGGCCAGGAGCGCGAGGACGAGGTCCTCCACCGCGCTGGGGATTTCGGCTCGGCCTCGGCGGTCCCGTCACCCGGCCCGGGCTCGGGGGCGCCCGGGAGGTCGCGGGCGCCGGCGGCGTCCAGGAGCCGGCGGATCGTCTTGGGCGCCACCCGGTAGCGCCGTGCCAGGGCCTTGACCGCGGCGCCTTCCCGGTACGCGTCGATGACATCGCCGGCCTGGTCCTCGTCGAGGGCCGCCGGACGGCCGAGCGTCTTGCCGGATGCCGCAGCGGCGGCCACGCCTTCCTTGGTGTTCTCCGAGATCATGTCGCGCTGGAACTCCAACACCCCGGCGAGCATGGTGACGAACAGTTTGGTCTGCGGGTCGTCGGCCGCCAGGTCGAAGCCAGACCACGCGCCGGTTGCGATCTGCAGGTGCAGCCCGCGCCGCTGGAGGACTTCCCGGATCTGGATGACGTCCTTGGTCGAGCGGAACAGCCGCGCGGCATCCGCGATGCGGATCGTGTCGCCGACCGTCGCTTCGTCGAGCAACCGGCGGAACCCGGCTCGGTTGATCGCATAGACGCGGGAGGAGGTGGCCGGGTCCTCGTACGCGGGGGCGCCGGATTTGAGCAGACTGTCCAGTGCATGGAGTTGACGGGCGTTTGTTTGCTTATCGGTGGAGTGACGCAGATGCAGACGATCCGTCATGCATCTTCCCCCTCTTCGCTGTTCCGGCGGGCGCCGGAGCGCGACCGTAAGGGGGCGAAATGGGGAGGCGCAAACCTGGAGCGGACCGGATTGGATCGGTGTCCCGAAATGAGTCGGTACGTCCACCTCTCCGCATTGGATCGCCGCACGGGGGCGCAATCGACCGATTCAGCCCCCTGCCCGGCACCGGACCGGCAGGAACACGCAACCGGCTCGCGAGTCGATGCACTACAGATCGTGACGACGACTACTCTGCGCTACTCGCCGGGTAGCTTCAGCTATACGAGAACCTGGCCTACTCGTCGCGGAGTGACGGCCTGTCTGGTGTCCGGCGGGATCGGTGCCCGCGCTCACGCCATCGAGACGACGACCTTGCCGGCCTTCGCGCGGCCCTTCTCGACGTACTCCATGGCCTGGAGGGTCTCGTTGAACGGGAAGACCCGGTCGACGACTGGGTGGATCTTCCCGGCGTCGATGAGGGCGGTGAGTTCGCGCAGCTGGTCGCCGCTGGCCTTCATGAACAGGAAGGAGTAGGTGACGCCGAGGCGTTTGGCCTGGCGTCGGACCTTCGCGCTGAGGACGGCGACGCCCAGGCGCATGACCGCGTTCGCGCCGAGTTCGACGCCGGTGGCCGGGTCGGGCGGGCCCGCGACGGAGATGACGATGCCGCCGGGCTTGAGGACGCGCAGGGACTTGGTGAGCGTCTCGCCGCCGAGGGAGTCCAGGACGACGTCGTAACCGTGGAGGACCTCGGAGAAGTCCTGGGTGCGGTAGTCGATGACCTCGTCCGCGCCGAGTTCCTTGACCAGGCCGACCTTGGCGGTGCTGGCGGTGGTGGCCACGTGCGCGCCCAGCGCCTTGGCGAGCTGGATGGTGACGGAGCCGAGGCCGCCGGCACCCGCGTGGATGAGGACCTTCTGGCCCGGCTGGACGTTCGCCCGCTCGACCAGAGCCTGCCAGGCGGTCAGCGCGACCAGCGGGAGGGAGGCGGCCTCGGTCATGGTCAGCGAGGCGGGCTTGAGGGCCAGGTCGTCCTGGTGGACGGCGATGCGTTCGGCGAAGGTGCCGATGCGGTCCTTGTCGGGCCGCGCGTAGACCTCGTCGCCCACCGAGAAGCGGGTGACGGACGATCCGACGCGGACGACGGTCCCGGCGAAGTCGTTGCCCAGGATGAGCGGGAGACGGTACGGCACGATCGCCTTCAACTCACCCTTGCGGATCTTGTAGTCCAGCGGGTTGACGCTCGCCGCGTGGATCTTGACCAGGACGTCGTCGGCGCCCACCTGGGGGTCGGGTGCATCCCCGGCGCGCACCGTGGTCGGGTCGCCGTACTTCTCGACCATGAAGGTCTTCATTGTTGTCTCCGTTCGTTCGGTCTCCCGCACGAGCGGGGACGGGGGTGTGTCCGTTACGGGCTTTTGCCGGTAAGGGGAACTTTGTGGCGTCATCCGTGCCGACGCATTCCGCGCCGGCACGGACGGAGGGGCGGGGCGGGCGTCAGGCCGCGGCCGTCCCGGGGGTGCCGGCCAGGCCCTGCTTGACCTGCCGGGTGACCTCGTCGGCGAGGATCTCGGGCTGGCCCGCCTCGATGCCGAGCAGTGCCTGTGCCGCGACGTCGGCGGGGGAGACCTTCTGGTCGGCGGGGACGCCGGCGGCCATGTCGGTGTCCATGTAGGCGACGTGCAGCGCTGAGACGGTGATGCCGCGGGGCGCCAGCTCCTCGCGGGTCGCGTCGCTCATCGCCCAGGCGGCGGCCTTGGAGGCCGCGTAGGAGCCGGCGCCGGCCGGGTGGTACCAGGACAGGGCGGACAGGACGTTGAGAACGGCGCCGCCGCCGTTGCCCTCGATGACCGGGGCGAAGGCCCGGGTCGCGATGAGCGGGCCGACGTAGTTGGTCATTACCTCGCGGTGCACGTCGTCCAGGTCGCCGCCGATGAGCGTCGCGCCGGTGGCGAGGCCCGCGTTGTTGATCAGCAGCGTCGCATCCGAGGCGATGCGGGCGGCCTCGTGGATCGACTCCGGGTCCGTCACGTCGAGGCGCAGCGGGCTTACGCCCGGCAGGTCCACCGTCTCGGGGCGGCGGGCCGCCGCGTAGACCTTCGCGCCGCGCTCCACGAGCTGGGCGGCGAGGTGCCGTCCGAGGCCTCGGTTGGCGCCGGTGACCACTGCGACCGCGTTCTTGAGTTCCATGTCCGCTCCAGGCTCTGGCGGGCGCTGTCGGGGCACCCTCACCGTTTAGATTGCACTACCAATCTAAGCACCGGGCTAGGATAGATGCAAGTCGACATCCAAAGCGAGAACGGGAGGTGGCCATGGGTCGCGTATCGCAGGCACAGGCACAGGAGAACCGCAGGCGGGTGGTGGACACCGCGTCGCGGCTGTTCCGGGAGCAGGGCACGCGCGTCAGCGTCGCCGATCTCATGAAGGCGGCCGGCCTCACTCACGGCGCCTTCTACAAGCAGTTCGCCTCCAAGGAAGCGCTCGTCGACGAGGTCACCGCCCACGCCATCGATGAATGGGTCCGGTGCCATGCGGCCCGCTTCGAGCAGTACGGAGGGCGCCGGGACGCCGCTCAGCGGGACCTGATCGACGCCTACCTCGCCCCGGAACACCGCGACAACGCGGCGGAAGGCTGCCCGGTCGCGGCACTTGTCACCGATATCGCGCGTGAACCCGAAGGCGGCGAGGCCCGGCGCACCTATGCGCGGGGTGTGGCCGACTTCGCCGCGTACCTCGCGCCCGGCGGCGAGGGTGGCGAGGGGGGCGAGGGTGGCGAGGGGGGCGAGGGGGGCCTCGTCCGGCTGTGCACCTTGGTCGGTGCGCTGATCCTCTCCAGGGCCACCGAGGGCTCCCCGCTCTCCGACGAGATCCTCGCCGCCGCGCGTGCGGCCCTGGCGGAGACGGCCTGATCGGGGGCGCGCACCCACCCGGAGTCGCCGGCGCGGCGGCCGCCGTCACCGTCAGCGCGGCAGCAGCACGCCGACCTGGTCCCGGATCTCCCGCAGGATCTCGTCGGCGCCCGCGGCGGCGTTCACGCTCGGCGCCATGGCGAGGAACATGACGGCGGACACGACACGCGCCAGCGTCGCGGCCTCGCTCTCGCCGGTCCGCCCGTCGCGGCGCAGGACGGCGGCGATCATCTCGTGGCGGCTTTTGGGCTCACCTTGGCTGGACCCCTTCTTTCCGCCGGCCGCCCGGGCGCCGGGGGAGGCGGCCTTGTCGCCGGTGTCCTTGGGACTCCTGGCCCGCTCGACGCTGGCGCGCAGGGCCTCCATGAGGTCGACGGCGCCGGTCGACGGCGCCGGTCGACGGCGCCGGTCGGCTCCGCCGCCGGTTCGGCCTTCTCCACCGTCTCCCCGGCCGCCTTCGCCTTCACCAGGGCCTCGACCTTCTCGCGGAAGGAATGGCCGGCTGCACCCGGTCGGCCGGACCGTGCCGCTGCGTCCGGACGCTGCCCGTCAGATTGCCGAACACCTCTCCGAGGCCGCGCCCGGGCATCCGTGGACAGGGGCGAGGTTCTCGGCGGCGTGGGGGAGCCGTGACGTCCTCGACACCACCCTTGTCCAGCCCGCCCTGGTTGCTGAAGTCAGCGCCGACCGGGCCATCGACCACGGTGGCGTGTACCGCCACCCGCTCCGCTTCCTGCGCCTGCGCCTGGACATGGAGGTGGAGGACGTGCGCGGGTTCGGTGAGGACCCGGCCGCGGCCGCCGGCTGACCGGGCGGGGGTGGGTTGCAGTGGCGTTTCGCCGGTGAACCAGTGTGCACGGGCGGTGAACTGGGCCGGGGTGGCCTGTTGCTGACGGCGCGGAGGTTGGTAGAACCGCCCCATGATGATCATGAAGCGGTCCGCTGTCGCGGCTGCGGCCTTCGCCCTGACCCTGTCCCTGCCCACAGCTGCGCACGCGGCCGCACAGCCCACTGCTCCGGCACCACGGTCCCTGCCCGGGAGCGGGAGCCTGGAGACAGGGGAGTCCCGGGTTCCGTGCCGTGCACTGGTGTGTGTCAGGCCGGCTCAAGTATCGGACGCCGCCTGTCAGTGGGCCGGGTCAGCGTCACCGCCATACCTCCATCACGTCTGCCTGGTTGGTGTTGCTACTTCCTTCCGGGGCATAGCTGATCTTCCACAGGTCTGTTTCGGCGTTGATTTGCCCGACGGCGTAGCCGTCGGTCTTCTCGGCTGCCGGGTTCTCTGCAGTCCTGCAGATGTAGTTCTTTCGCTCTCCGCCGATGATGTCGGCGGCTCCCCCGTTGTAGAGGCAGCGGAAGCTCTGGGATCCCCCGGACGGATACTTGAGAGAGATCGCCCATGGATGCCCTTCGCTGGGGGGCACGTCGGTGGGACGGGGCTGGCGGTCGATTGTGGGATCGTCAACTATCCACACTTCTTTCGCCCATGGCGAAGCTAGACAGGCTGCTCTACGGGGGAGCCCTGATGCAGGGTAGGCGAATGGCCAGCATGGATCCCTTACTGCCTCGTTGGAGAAACACCGCAGTGCTTCAGGATCACTGCTCACGCGACTGTTCTGGCACTTGGCCGCTCCATGACCGTCTTCTTGGTACGGCGGAAGGAGCGTTCCGTCATTCCGGAAGGGGCGGAGGAGGTGAACTTCTGTGCGATCCGGCCTCTTGGGTGCGTCCGCCGTCAGCTGGAGAACCGCCACGACAAGCCCGGCGATAGTGGCAATGCCCGCGCCGATCTCAAGCCATCGGACCCATGTCTTCGGGCGGCGCGGCGGGTTACTCGCACCCGCGTCTGAATTCGAGGGCACTTCACTCGTTTCATCCTGCATGAGCTAATCATTGCGAAGCATTCCGGAATGGTCTGGCAGGCTTACCTGACAGACAGGCAGGCAGGTCGCCGAGCACCTCACCGCAGCCGGTTCGGAGCATCCGTGGACCGGGGTGAAATTCTCCTCGGCGTGGGGGAGCCGCGATGTCCTCGACGCGGTCCTTGTTCGTTCTGACCTCGTTGCGGAGATCAGTGCCGACGTCGCGATCGACCGGGGGAGCCTGTACCGGCACCCGGTGCGGCACGTGCGCCTGCGCCTGGACGGGAGCGTCGCGGACGTGCCTCCGGTCGGTGGGGGCACAGCCGCGGCCGCTGGCTGAGCAGAAATGCCTGTCCTGGAATGGTGCCGCACGGCACGTGTGAGTGGTCAGTGCGATGGCAACGGTTGGGTGTCAGCGGGCGTGGTCGTGTCTAGCAGTCTTGCTGGCTGTTTGGTTCGGAGAGGAGTTCGATCAGGGAGAGGGCTTCATCGGCTACAGGGAGGCTGAGTGTGCCGGTGACGACTGTGTCGTGGTTGCTGCAGGTAGCGGACCATGTGGCTGTGATTGTCGAGTCGGCTGGAGCGTGGACGAGGACGACGTGGTGGCCGGGCAGCCGGGCGGTCAGCTCGCTGCGGGTTCACTTGTCGTGGTGCGCGGGCCGGGACGACGTCGCCGGCCGATGGGTGCCGGCTTCCACCAGTTGGCGGGACCGAGAAGTGCCATGACTGAGGGGACGAGGATTCCGCGGACCAGGACTGCGTCGAGGATCGCTGCCGAGGCGATGCCCGCGCCCATGAGTTTGAGGATGGTGACGTGGGAAGTCGTGATGGCAGCGGTGGAGATGGCGAGGGCCGCTGCGGCGGAGGTCATCAGCCGTCCGGTGCGGGAGATGCCCTTGATGATGGCCGCCTGGTTGTCCAGGCCGCGGTCGAACTCCTCCCTGATTCTGCCGAGGAGGAAGACCTCGTAGTCGATGGACAGGCCGAACGCGACGGCCAGGGTGAACAGCAGCAGACTTGCGTCGAGGGAACCGGTGACCGTGAACCCGCCCAGCACGTCCGCCCCGTATCCGTACTGGAAGGTCCACACGATCAATCCGGTAACGGCAGTCAAGCTGATGACGGCCACCGCGAGCGCTTTCAGAGGGGCCATTGCACTGTGGGTGAACGCGGTGAGCGCGGCCAGCAGGAACACACACATCGCCACTGCCACCCAGGGCAGCGCGCCGCGCACCGCGTCTGTGGTGTCGGTGATCTGCGCGGCACGGCCGCCTACCAGGACCGGGCCCGGCGCGGGAGTCTTGCGCAGCCCATCGACCAGGCGCGCGGCCTGGGGCGTGTCGGGTCCCACCGTTGCCGCCACCAGCACCACTGCCGGGCGCTGTTCCTGCGCCGCCTGTCCGGGCCGATCCGCCGCAGGGTTGGGCACAATGCGCACCGCACCTACATGCGGCAGCCGGGCCACGGTGGCCGTGTAGTTTCCAAGACCCGAGCCCGGCCGTTCGAGGACGACCACCTGGACTCGTTCCGGAGGTACGTCGAAGCGCCCGCGCAGGTCCGCGGCCGCAGTGGCGGCCGAGGCCGCCGGCGGCAGCGTCTGCTCGTCGATCGCGCCCAACCGCAGACCCGTTGCGGGCCAAGCCACCACGACCAGCACCGCGAGTGCCCCCAGGCCCGCCGCCACGGGCCGGGCAGTGACACGGCGGGCGAGCTCCCGCCAGAACCGGCTGGCTCCTCCGACCGGAGCCCGGCGCAGTCTGCGCAGCGGGTCGGCGCCATCGACGCGATCACCCAGCAGCGTCAACGCGGCCGGCAGCACCGTCAACGCGGCCAGCGCCGCCAGCAATGTCACCGCCACACCCGCAAGAGCCAGCGCGCGCAGCAGCGGGACGGGGATGAAGGCCACCGCCACCAGGCATGACGAGATCACCACAGCCGAACAGAACACGCAGCGACCAGATGTTTTGAGCGCCACGTCCAGTGCCCGGGCGCGCGGCCTTCCCTTCGCGTGCTCCTCGCGGTAGCGGGCCAGGACGAACAAGGTGAAGTCGATCGACAGACCGAAGCCGATAGCCGCGGCCGCGTTGACCGCGAACGCTGACACATCACTCACGTGGCCCAGCAGACCCAGCAACGGTACACAGCAGACGACGGCCAGCATCGCGACCACGAGGGGCAGCGCGGCCGCAGCCCACGAACCGTAGGTCAGCAACAGGAGAAGCATGATGAGCGGCGCAGCCCAGAGTTCCGCCTTCAGCAGATCGGCCTCGGCCTGCTGGTCGATCTCGGCCGTCGCCCATGAGACCCCGCTCGCGTCCACCCGCATCCCCGGCACCGCCGCCCGCGCCTTGGGCACCAGACGCAACGCCGCTTCCTTGCGGGCCGCGTCGCTGCCCGACAGCGAGACCGTCACCAGTCCGGTGCGTCCGTCCCGCGACATCAGCCACGGGTCTCCCGTGGCGGCCGACTGCACCGTACGCACAGCCGGCTCGTCCGCCAGCACACGGGCAACGACACCCGCACCGGCTGCAACCGCCGGCCGTGCGCCCCCGTCGCGCACCGTCACGGCAAGCACCAGATCCGGGGTGCCGACCCCCAGTACCTCAGCCTGAGTCTGAGCCCTGGTTGACTCGGTGCCTGTGGCGATGGTCCCTCCAGCACCGAAAACGCCGGACACCGCTGGCAGGCTCAGGAGCGCCGCGACCAGCGCAACCGCCGCGCACACCACCACCCTCCAGGCCCGGGAAGCCGACCACGCCCCCCTCCCTGTCCCGTCCTCGCTGCGTACTGGCATACCCGCATCAACGATCAAGACACACACAAGTGATGTTGCTGCTGGTGGGAAGACCACCCGGCAGCCGAGCCGAGTCGGCTTCCCCCGCCCGCCCGGGACGCGTCAAGTGCGGGTTCAGTGGTGAAGGGTGAGGTTTTCATTCCGGGCGTCGGGCAGTTGGGCCGGCCTGTCGGCGGGCGCGGCGTCCAGAGCGGTGCGGCGCCGCTGGCACAGGCGGTCCAGAACCTGCACCCCCGGTTCCGCGCCGCGGAGCAGGGAGGGTCCGGAGCCCACGAAGCGCGAGCAGACGCCGACGTGGGCGTGGTGAACATCTGTCAGGACCTCCACCAGGCGCCGGTGGGCGGGGCGCAAGCTGGAGGACTTCGCCGGTGCGGCCAGCCCCCACTCGCGCAGACTCTGCACCAGGACGCGGTGATCGGCCGACCACAGGCCGGAGAATCCACGGGGAGCCTGCGGTGGGGCCATCGAGGGCCGGACAGTGTCGTGGTAGTCCTGCGCGTCGAAAGACGCGGTGATGCGCAGGGCGGACGCGCTGGCGCGCAGGAAGTGAGCCGCGCTTTCCAGGCCGAGGGCGGAACCTGCGGAGGAGGGAGCGCGAAGGGCGTGCCGCAGGGCGACCACGGTCGCCTGGGTGAGGGCGAAGAACAGCCGGTGCCCCTGAATCCAGCGTTGGCGCACCGTGGTCTGCGTCCGGGGCTCGTAGAGGCCGGTTTCCGGGGTCAGGCCGGCCGCGTGCGCGGCGAGATCGAGGTCGGGCTCCGTTAAAGATCCGTCCGGGTGACGGGAGAAGGCCCGCACTGTGGCGAGGGTGTCGTCGAGGGCGTCGATCAACAGGGGCGCGGGGGCGCAGGAGCATCGTGCGACCGCGAAGTATTCGTCGAACGCGGCTTCGCGGGGGTCGCGTTCGGGGAGCCGGCGGTGGTCTGGGGGTGTGTGGTGACGGTCAGGTCGGTCCGCGGCCTCGCGTAGGGTCCCCAGGCCGTGGGGCAGGTGCTGGGGCGGGGCGAGCCACAGCACGGATTCGCTTGTCATCTGGGCCATTTCACTAGTTTTTATGCGGTACGTTACCCGGCATGTCAGTGACTCTTGGTGATGATTCGTTTCGCAGCGCAATCGGCGAGGTCGCCGCGATCCTCGAGGACTACTGGGAGGACCTGCGCGAGGAACGCCTGCCGGTGACGCCGGACCTTCACCCCGGGGACGTACGTGCCATGCTGCCGGACTGCGTACCGGTGCACGGCGAGCCGATCCGGGATGTCCTTGCCGATGTACGGCGGGTGGTGATCCCCGGGCTCGTCCACTGGCAGCACCCTTCGTTCCTCGGCTACTACCCGACCCAGACCAGCCCCGCGTCGGTGGTCGGCGAGCTGTTGGCCTCCGGCCTGGCGGTCCAGCACATGATGTGGTCGACGGGCCCGGCCGCCACCGAACTCGAGGAGGCGGTCCTGGACCACCTCGCGGTCGCGCTGGGCCTGCCGGAGCGATTCCTCAGCACCGGGGACGGCGGTGGGGTCCTACAGGACTCCGCATCCTCAGCGGTCCTGGTGGCCGTAGCCGCCGCCCTGTACCGGGCCTCAGGCGGACGCTGGCGCGAGCACGGCACTGAAGGGCGCTACCGCCTGTACTGCACCGAGCAGGCGAACTCCTGCGTCCCCAAGGCCTCACGCATCGCCGGTCTGGGGGAACCGACCCAGATCCCCACCCTGGCAGGCACCTGCGAGATGGACCCCACCGCCCTACGCGAGCAACTGGCAGCCGATCGCGCCGCAGGCCTGGTGCCCGCGATCGTGGTCACCTCCGTCGGTACCACCGGCACGTGCGCTATCGACCCGATCGCCGCCGTCGCCGCAGTGTGCCAGGAGTTCGGGGCCTGGCTGCACGTGGACGCCGCCTACGCCGGCTCGGCCGCCGTCTGCCCAGAGAACCGCTGGATCAACGAGGGCGTCGAGCACGCCGACTCCTACGCCGTGAACTGCCACAAGTGGCTGCTCACCGGGCCGCCCTGCGACGCCATGTGGGTAGCCGACCGGCACAGCCTCACCGCCGCCATGGACATCCGCCCGCCATTCCTACGCAACCAGGCCAGCGACTCAGGCGACGTCACCGACTTCCGCGACTGGCAGGTGCCGCTCATGCACCCCTTCCGCGCCCTGAAACTGTGGTTCGTCCTGCGCACCCACGGCGTCGAGGGCCTGCGCGCGCACATCCGCGAACAGCTCTCCCACGCCGAGCTGCTCGCCGACCTGGTCCGGGACAGCCCCGGCTTCGAACTGGTCTCACACTCACTCGGACTGGTGTGTTTCCGCCTCGCCGGTGACAACGCCCGCACAGAGCGCCTACGTGTCGAGCTCGACGCCACCCACCAGATCCTCGTGACACCCACCACCGTCGACGGCCGCTACATCCTGCGCGCGGCCCTGGGCTCGCGCCTGGCGTCCCAGGCCTCCGTACGCAACGCCTGGGCGCTGGTGCGCGAGATCGCCGCCGCGATCCCCGAGGGCCGGCCCGCGTCATCCCAAACGTCGCCGACGACAGTAGGCGCCCGGTAACCAGGTACCTGCCCGGACGCCGCCCGCCGGGAGGCCGCGGTGAGCGAATGAGATCCGGCCGCACCGGTGCTCCGTCGATGCCGCGTTCCACGGCGTGACGTGCCTGATAAACACAAGCCCACCGCCCCAGCCTTCGCCACGCGAACGACATTCAGCGGAGAACCCTGTGCACGACCATGACGACGCCACGACGGCGGGCGAACGCTGGTTCGACTACGCGGCGGCACACCCTCACACGAACGTGGAGATCGGCGGGGTGGCCGTGACCGCCGGCCCCGCCCCTTCGAGCGTAGAACTGCACGCGTTGATCGACTTGATGCGGATGGCCCACCCGCCGCTGCGCGACCGGGCCCGCCCACGGGGCGCGAAGGCGGTAGGCCCGACCGTGCCAGCCGATCACCTCGAGGAGGTCGCGCTGACCACGCAGGGCGGGGACCCCGCGCTGCACTCGGCCATCGAGCGCGTATGCGCCCAGCCGCTCATGGACGTCACCTGGGGCATGACCCTGCTCCACGGCCACCGTGACGACGAATTCGCCCTGCTCCTTCGCGCCCACCACGGCCTCCTCGACGGCATGTCCCTGATTGGGATCACGCTCGCCGCGATGCGGGAACCCGGCCTCCCGCGCCGCCGCACACCCCCCGTGCCCCCACCCTCCTGGACGAGCGCACGCGTGCGCGCCCTGGTACGCGCGGTCGCCGGCATCGCGCTGCCCGCGAACGCCATCAGCCTTGGCCCCGACCGCGTTCAAGCCCCGACCGGCCCACCCAGGCGCATGTGGGTCCACACCCCCCTGCCTCGTATGAAGGCCATCGCCCGGGAAGGGAGTGTCAGTCTCAACGACGTCTACCTGGCCGCCCTCGCCGGCGCCCTGCGGCCCTGGCTGCCCCACAAAGGCACAGGCACCGTACGGGTGACGGTCCCCCTCAACACCCGGCGCGGCGACACGAGCGCCGCGCTGGGCAACTTCCACCGCGGTGTCCCCGTCACCCTGCCCTGCCACCTGCCCACCGCCGCCGAACGCCTGGCCGCCACACGCCTGGCCACCAGAAACATCCGCATCAGCCACCGCGATCCCGACGCGGATGTCCTGTTCGACGTCCTGCCCACCCGCTGGCATGGCAGAGCCCTGGCACGAATCCTGCACTGGCGGCGCACCACCATGGTGGCCACCCACGTCCCCGGCCCCACGCGGCCCCTTCGACTCAATGGCCGCAAGACCCGCACCATGTTGCCGCTGATGTTCCTGCCCGCAGGACACCACCTGTCGGTCTGCCTGGGTGAATACGCCGACACCGCGCACCTGGCCGTCGTCGCCGACCCCAGCCTGCCCGACATCGACGAACTCCCCGCCCGCTGGCTCGCCGAGCTCGACGCGCTCGAAGGCGCTTTCACCCAGCCCCGCCCTGTCACAGCCCCCATGCCCAGCACAATCACGGATCCGGCACCCGACCATGCAGAACCCGTCGCGACAAGCTCTGCCGAACAAGACGCGTAACCGGATCAGTACAGTTCCCGGACGCGCTGGGCAGACGGCCTGCCGCCGAGTCGGATCAGACCGAGCTGCCCGCGCTCGGCCGGCAGATCGAGTTCCTCGCCCGCGAAGCCGAGGAGGGGCCAAGGACCTCGGCGCGACCGTCACCCTCCTGCCGCCGCAGCGCACTCCCATGACGCGAGTCTGCCCGTCCCGCCGTGGACGCCCCGCCGCCCATGCCGCTCGGGACAACGGAAGGCTCGCCATCCCGTTGACAGATCGGCCCCGACTCGCGCGGCGAAGGGGCCGGCACCTGGCATCCAGAGGCAGCCGGGGTGCGGTTCACCGGCCACACACCGGTCTTGTCAGACCGGACACCAGGGCAACCAATATCTCGTTGTTCAGCCCGCCCGGCCAGCGACTGAGAGGTTAGGCCGTCCGGCGGTGACGCCTGACCCCGCGCGCCCTGGCACAAACTTCCCCAGGGCTGGTTCGCCACGCCATGGGTTCACGGCAATCTGGACCACCACAGGCTGCGGTCCAGATTGCCTGCGCCCCCTCGCTGCCCCTACGGGGACTCGAGGGGGGCGGCCACTGACGTCTCCGCGGAAAGCGGCGCGGATCTGCAGCCCTGATCAGTGAACCGAGGCTGGGTGGGACGGGGCTGAGGATTCGAAGATGCGGGTGAACCGCGCGGCTTGGCCGGCGGAGTGCTCAAGCACGGCCGCGAGTTCCTCTCGCGCCTGCTCGCCGTCCGGGCGCAGGCCACTGACGTCGAAGATGCCCAGGAAGCGCACGATGGGCTGCAAGACCTCTTCGTAGTGGGTGACGGGACTGTAGATACCGGAGCGGGCCATCGACTGAGCCAGCCGTGCATAGCCGGGGGCGCCGTGGCCGGGCGCACGGATGGAAGCGGCGACATCTGCCACAGCCCGTACGGTCCGGTCAGGATGCAGATCCATCGCTGCCGACAGGACCGTGCGGTAGAACAGCATGTGCCGGTTCTCGTCCATGGCGATGCGGCTGAGCATTGCCTCGCAGGCCGCGTCGCCGCACTGAAGCTTGATGTTGCGGTAGGAGACGCGCGTGCCGAGTTCCTGGAGGGTCACATAGACCAGCGAAGCGACGACATCGTCGCCGTAGTCCATGCCCCAGCCGTTTTGGACGTGGGCGGTTCGGTCTTTCTCCAGGGCGACAGGATCAACCGCGCGGGTGACCATGAGGTAGTCGCGAATGGCGATACTGTGGCGGCCTTCTTCGACTGTCCAGCGATTGACCCAGGTTCCCCAGGCTCCGTCCCGGGTGAAGAGCTCGGCGATCACACGGTGGTAACTCGGCAGGTTGTCCTCGCTGAGGAGGTTATGCACCAGGCCATCCCGGGCTGCCTTACCGAGAGTGCCCTGTTCCGGCTCCCACGGTGTCCCGGCCAACACGCCGTCGAAATCAGCGCCCCGACTCCAGGGGGTGTACTCATGGGGATACCAGTCATCCGCGCTCTCCAAATGGGCGTCCACCGCCTTCGCCACCACTGGCTCGAGCTCGCGCAGCAGGCTGACGTCACGGCGAGGTGCCTGGCAGCGGTCCATGGCTACTCCAAGGGGTTTCGGCCTGCGGAGCGCCGCTGGTCCGGCCCTCCGACAGGGGTGTCACGTGATGCTCGGTCCTCCCCGGACGGCCACACCTGCGGGTGGTGGCTCCTGGACCTTCACCCGTTCGATGTCGGCAACGTCCAGCGCGGCCCTCGGGGGCCCTGTGCCAGGACCGTCACCACCGGGTCAGGTTCAGCTCGAGGGCCGTACGATGCGGCGGTGCTGCGGTTAGCTACGTGCTGCTGAGCAGCAGCACCGCGTTCTGCCCGCCGAAACCGAAGGCGCAGCTGACGGCCGTGTTGGTGGTGACCGGACGAGGCGGGCCGGCCACGATGTCCAGCAGGTGCTTGCCGTCCTGCTGCTGGAAGTTCGCGGTGGGTGGGACCGTGCCGTGGCGTAGCGCGAGGACCGTGTACGCCGCCTGGATCGCGCCCGCCGCCCCCAGGGAGTGTCCGATCACCCCCTTGGACGCTGTGACGGGAGGCGTGGTGTCGCCGAAGACGCGCGCCAGGGCTGCGGCTTCCGCCTGGTCGCCGAGCGGGGTGGAGGTGCCGTGCGCCTGTACGTGTCCGATGTCGTGAGGGCTGCACCCCGCGTCCTGGAGGGCGGCCACGATTGCGCGGACGGCGCCGTCGCCCTGTGGATGCGGGGCGACGGGATGGTAGGCATCGGACCCCGCACCGTAACCGCGCAGCAGGGCCAGCACCTCGACCTGCCGGGCGCGTGCGTCGGCGGCCCGTTCCAGTACGAGGACGGCAGCGCCCTCACCGAGGACGAATCCGTCCCGAGCTGCGTCGAACGGCCTGCTGGCCAGCTCGGGTTCGTCGCGGCGCGGCGACAGCGCGCGCATCCGGGTGAAGCAGGTGGCCGTCATCCGGGACCGGCCCGATTCACTGCCGCCCGCGAGCACAATGTCGCAGGTTCCCGACCGCAGCAGATCACGTGCCACTCCGATCGCGGTCGCCCCCGAGGCGCAGGCGCTCGCGGTGGTGAAGTTGGGGCCCTGGGCGCCGAGGTCCATGGCAACCTCACCGGCAGCCATGCTCGGCACGCTGCGCGGCAGCGCGAGCGGCGAGACGCGCACCGGCCGGCCCGCGCCGAGATGCCCGAACTCGGTGATGTATGTGCTCAAGCAGTTCGATCCGACGCCGAGCACGACCCCGACCCGTTCGCCGAGTCCGACGTCCGTGGGCAGACCTGCGTCGGTGACTGCCCGGCGGGCGGCGAGAAGCGCGAACTGGATGAACCGTCCCACCCGCCGGCCCCGCGGCGGACCGAGTCCCGCTGCAGCGTCGAGGCCGGTCACCTGGCAGGAGAAGTCGACGGGCAGGCCGACGAGCTCGGAGTCCCGGGCGGCCAGCGATCGGCCCCGGCACAGGGCCGCCCAGTTCTCCTCAAGCGTGTGCCCGGCCGGGGTGACGAGCCCGAGCCCGGTGATGGCGACGTCAGCGGGCATCGGCGAAGGCACGGGCGGCGTCGGCGAGGGTGGCAGACGGGGCCAGGTCCATTGCCTCTTCGGAGGGCACGATCCCAAACCGCTCCTCCGCCGCCACGACCAGTTCCATCAGGGCCAGGGAGTCCATGCCGAGACTCTCGAAGGTGAGATCCGGCGTGAGTTGCCGGGCTTGTGCCTCGCCGCCCAGCTGCTCGTTGACCAGGGCTACAAGCTGATCGGGAAGGGCGTTGTATGCGGCTTGGGTCATGTCTGGTTCCTCCTGCAAGAATTTTCGATCTGTACGTGGCTCGCGGCAGTCACCGCCGGTCATTCGGATGAACGACGCGTGGCCTCCATGCGCTCGAACAGTTCTCGAGCTCGGGCCGCCCGTACGGTGAGCTGCTCCACATGCACACCCAAGCGTTCCTGCGCCTGCTCGCCGACCGCTCCGATGCCGACGAGAGAGGTGACCTTCAGTGCCCGCACAAGGGGGGCCACCACATGCTCGAGGTGGACATCCAGGTCGTAGATGCCGGATGCCGCGATGCGCGCCGCACGTCTCCGGAAGCCAGGGATCATCGCACCGGGCATCTCGAAGTGTTCGAGGACATCGGCCAGGGCGGCGAGCGCCGCGGCGGGGTACAGGGCGAGCGCGTCAGCGAACAAATCCCGGTAGAAGAGCATGTGCAGGTTCTCATCGGCCGCAATCCGCGCCATCAACTGCTCGCCGGCCCAGTCCCCACAAGCTGCTCCGGCGTTCCGGTGGGCCTGCCGAGTCGCCAGTTCCTGGACAGTGACGTAGGCCAGCGCATGCAGGGGCGTTGTCGCACCGGAGTGGTAGCCGGTGCCGACGTGCCGCATCCGCAGATTTTCAAGGGCGATGGGGTCCACGACGCGGCGGGCGTGGACGTAGGCACGCAGGACCGAGGCATGCCGGTCCTCCTCGGCCGTCCACCGATGTACCCAGGTGCCCCAGGCACCGTCCCGCCCGAATCGGGTGGCGATCTCGAAGTGGTAGCTGGGCAGGTTGTCCTCGGTCAGCAGATTGACCACCAGCACGTCCTGTACGGCCTGGGGCAGTGCTGTCTGCTCCGGTGACCAGGCCGTGCCGTCCAGTGGGCCGTCGTAGTCGTGTGCTGCGCTCCACGGCACGTACTGGTGCGGGAACCAGTCACGGGCGGTGGCCAGGTGCCGCTCGAGGAGTCGCTCCACCGCCGGCTCCAACTCCCGCAGAACGCTCTCCGTCTCGGCCACAGCCTCGGTCATCCACCTGTGCCCTTCTTCATATGCGGGGACATGCCTGTCCGCAGACTGCAAACGCATACGGCGGGAACCGGAAACGATCATTCACCCGTTTGGTGCACTGGCGCCAACACACCCTCGCGACGTGCCACTTCCGCGGGGCGGCGGCACCATCAGAGGCCAAGGGCTCGTGGTCCTTTTCGTGCACTGATGTGTCCGGCCCGATCAACGAAGTGCACCTGGTGGCGTCACGCCCAGCTGCGCGAGGGCCGCGAGCTGGTCGGCGGTGAGCTTGGCGCGCCTCGACTTGGTGTTGGAGACCCATACGCCGAGTTTTACGACGACCGGCTCCGTTTCGCCCTGGACCGTGATCTCCTCGCCGTGCGCGCGGGGGACGGGCCGGTGGGCGCCTTCGCGCTCTACCCATTGTGTGAGGGCTGCCAGGCCGCGCTGGAACGCCTGCTGCGCCTTGTTCGGGCCCCTTCGCCGTGCGCGCCGCTGCGGGGGCGGGAGGGGGCGCCTGGTTGGGTTGTACGCCGAGCTTGGTCAGCCGTTCCTGCTGTTCGGCCTGGAGCCGCGTCCAGGTGGCCGGCTGCTTCTGCTGCTGGAGCCATTTGCCGATGTCGTCGCCGTCCATGAGCACGCCGGGTGCGATGTCGGGCAGGTGACCGTCGGTGTCGACCAGGTCCGCGAGGACGCGGTAGTGGCGTTGCCAGTCGAGCGGCCAGGGGCAGTTCCAGTCCGGGTCGATGGCGGCGAGCTGCGCCGCGCGCTCCGCGGCCCGGTCCGGGTCTTTGCCCAGGCCGTTCTTGGTTCCTTTGCGGCGGAGGTTGGCCATGTGTTGTCCGATGGGCATCATTTCGTCGCCTTTGCCCCATATGGCGTCTTGTCGGGGGGCGAGGTGTCCGGTGGCCCGGCGGTAGGAGCGGAGGGCGGCGAGTTTGGCTTCCCATGCCTCTTCGCCGGGTTCCCAGACCATGCCGGCCTCCGGCGCGTCCAGTAGTTCCTTGCGCCGCTCTTCCAGCTCCCCGGCCCGCAGCGCCTTGCGCTGCTGATGCACCTGCGATCTCTCGGTTTGGCGACAGTGGTGTGAGAGACAGTGGGCCTGAGTGTGTTGATGCTGGTCGGGGGCTGTTTAGGGGGGCGGGGGCACTGTCTTGGATGTGAGAGATCGGTGGGGGATCGCTGTCTGGGGCCTTTATCGCGGCAGGTGTGACGCTGTCTCAGTTTCGTGAGTTCTGATTCACCGGCCGGCGGGTGGTTGGTGTGATCGGGGGGTGGATGAAGGAATGCAGCCGCCGGCGGGGTCGGGTGGGGATACGGGGGCTGCTTTGCCGGCCGTATCGGTTCGGGCGTTGCGGGGGCCGGCAGTACGTCGTCTGTTGGCTCTGCGCCGGGAGGGGAGACTCACCACGCGGCATGTTCGGATGGCGGCGGACGCTTTGGGCGTGCGGGAGCGGGCGGTGTGGCGGTGGCTGGCGGCCGCCGAGGAAGACGAGGCCGCGGCTGCGGCGCCGGGGGAGCGGGACCGGCATCACGGGCGGTTCACGGTCACCGCGGAGGTGAGGGTTCTGCTCGGGGTGTGGAGAGGGAACGTCGCTGCTGTTCATCGTGAGTTGACCGCCCGCGCGGCCCGGGGCGAGGGTGATCCGCCTCCGTCGGTTCCGACGCTGCATCGCGCGATCCGGCGTGATCTGACGCCGGGGGAGCGGGCGGGCCTTGCCCGTGGTGAGTGTGAGGCCCGCAAGCATGATGTGTTCTTGTCGCGGCCGCGGGGGTGGCGGAACCAGGTCTGGGAGGCCGATCACGTCCAGGCCCCGGTCCTGGTCGACGTCGAGGGCACCGTCCGCCGGCCGTGGGTCACCTGGTTCGTGGACTGCGCGACGAACACGATCACGGGTGTCGCGGTCACACCGGGGCATCCGTCGCGGGAGTCGGTCCTGGCCGCCCTCCGGGCGGCCGCGGTGCGCGAGGAGCTGTTCGGGCCGTAAGGCGGCCTGCCGGAGAAAGTACGCGTGGACCGGGGCAGGGACTTCCTGTCGAGGACGGTGACCGCCGCGTTCAACGCTCTCGACGTCACCGTCGAGGACTTGCCCGCCTACACCCCGCACCTCAAGGGCACGGTGGAGGGCCTGAACCGGGCGGTGGAGTCGATGTTCCTGGCCGCGTTGCCCGGCTACGTACGCCAGCCCCGCCCGGGCCGGCGCCGGGCGCGGCCGAAGGACGAGGTGCTCCTGGACTTCGAGGACTTCACCACCCGCCTGTTGGACTGGGTGGCCTGGTGGAACACCTCCCACCGCCCCGCGCCTTTGAAGGGCCGCTCCCCGCTTCAGGTGTGGAGGCGGACCCGACGCCTCTGCGCGAGATCAGCACGGACGAGTTGTGGACGCTCACCCTGGAGGACGACGGCCGTGTCCGGGTGCTCTCCACCAAGGGCATCCGCTTCCGGAACCGCGACTACGTGGCGGTGTGGATGACGGGCCTGGTCGGCGAGCCGGTGCGGGTCCGGTTCATGCCGCATCACCACCGCCGGATCGAGGTGTTCGACGCCGCCACGGGCCGACATGGGCCCGGCCGAGCTCGCGGGCCAAGCGAGTCCGGAGCAGATCAGCGCGGTCCGTTCCGCACGGGCAGCACGCGACCGGCGCCTGCGCAAGGAACTGGCCGAGCGCTACGGAGCCCAGGCCCGGCCGGGCCGGCCCGAGCGGTTGCAGACGCTCACCTCGCAGGAAGCGGGCCGGGAGCTCGCCGAGGAGAACACCGCGGACCTGTCGCGGCTGGCGTTGCCGGACCTGATCCCACCTGCCGCGCCGCCGGCCGACTGGCGCACCCCGCCCTCCCTGGCCGCCCGCACCCACCACGCCCCTGCGGATGCACCTACCGCTGACGAGCAGCCCCGCTCAGGCACTGCCGGGGCTCCCCGCCCGGGCGCTGCCGCCGATGCCGACACCACCGGCGAGGGAGAACCGCGGTGACCGCCCCGACCTACCAGTACGTCGACCTTCCCGACGCGCAGATCGTGACCACCCGCTCCCTGCTCACCGCCAGGGAAAACATCGCCGACACGGTCGCAGCGCGGGCGATGATGTGTATCCACGGCAACGCCGGCTTCGGCAAGACCCTCGCGGTCAACACCTGCCTGCGCGAACTCGAGGAGACTGCGGGCGAGGAGGTGTGCCGGGTCACCTTCCGCGCCCGCCCCACCGCCCGCGCCGTCCGCTACGAGCTCTTCGAGACCCTGCGCCTGCTGGGGGAGCCGCCCCGCCACCCCAGCGAGTTCGACCGCCTGCTGAAGACAGCCCTCGCCGAACGGCCCCGTACGTTCCTCGTGGACGAGCGCAATGGCTCAACGGCGAGGCCTTCGAGTACTTCCGCTACCTGTGGGACGAACCCGCCACCCAGATCGCGATCGTCTTCGTCAGAGGCGCCGGCGCCCACACCGTGCTGCGCCGCGAGCCGATGCTTTCCTCCCGGATCTTCATCTGGCAGCAGTTCACCCGTGACCTCCGCCTGTCGATCAGCCCTTGCACCGGGTCTCGCATGCTTCACGGTGGCGGGCAGCCGGAATCTCGATCCTCCGCCGCGATGTACCACACACCTGGCCGTCGTCCGCGACAACGCGGTACCGCTGCCCGAACGGCTGGCCGCGCTCCTGGTCGAGACGGCCGAGCAGCTGACCGCCACGACCGCGGACGCGCCGTTGGCCGCGTTGCGCGCCGCCGGTGTGCTGCAGCGGATCGCCGCCCGGGTGAGCCGGGAGGCCGCCGACGCGCTGCGCGACGACGGCATGCCCGCCGAAGCGGTGGCCACCGCCCTCGGCACCACCTACTCCAAGGCCCTGGTCCTACCCCTGACCGCTCGGGACAGTAACAGCACGCACCACAGCGTCCGCACTCGACGGGACGTCCGCGTCCGGAGACGTGACCGCGGTCGTCCTGGTCAGGTTTCGATGTAGGCGACCACGACGACGGTCCGCAGTGCGGTGACGAAGTACAGGACGCGGACATCCTCGATCTCGTCGGTGTACTGGCGCAGCTCGGGGCTGATGCCGTCGGCGGGAATCGGCTCACCGATCTCGGGGTCGACGGAGATGGCGACCAGGGCGCGGTCCAGGGCGTGGAGTTCGCGCTCCGTGGTGAGGTCTTCGAGCTGCTTGGCCGCGGACTCGCTGAACGCGACCCTGGCACGTCGTGCGGCCGTCAGGCGACGGCCGTGCGCTGCGCGGCGAGGCGGGCGAGATGGGCCTCGCGCAGCTCCTCCCAGGGCGTGCACTCCTCCAGCGGGGGAAGGCCGTTGGTGGCGATGTCCTCGAGGACGGCGGCGAGCCGGTCCGCGTTCTCGCGGGTCTTGGCGGCCTAGGCGCGGACCGCGTCGGCGGCCGCGGGCTCCAGGGGCTGCCGCACGGTACTGGCGGGGGCCGGCTGTTCGCTCATCGGTGTGCTCCTGGGCAGTCGTTCGGCGTCTGTATCCACGGTATCGCCGGGACGGGCCGCCGGACCCCGGCAAGGGCGAACGAGGCCCGGCGGGGGCTCGGGGGCAGTCGAAGCTCCGGCGCGGCATCTCGCCGCCTCGGTGCTTTCCGGTCGTTCGAATCGCACAGTTGCCGCCTCTTGTCACTCGAATGGGCGATTCAAGGGGGTGGTGGAGGGAGAAGTGGGGCGGGTCGACCGTCTGGGAGGTTGGGCGCCAGCGGTGTCCGTACCAAACCAAATGGAGAACGACTCAGATGCCGTCCTGGGACCGGACCGGGATTCCCCCGGCTGTGGGCGCGGGGGTTTCCGCGGTGGTCGCCCTGCTGCATCTGTACCGGGGACGGCGGTCCCGGGTGGATGCGACACCATCCGCCCCTGAAGACACAGACGCGGTGCTGCCCCTGGAGGCCGGTACCGGCCCGGCGATGACGGCGGTACGGGTCGAGGTTGCCGGTCCGGCCGCGGTGAGGCTGGAGGTGGCCTC
Organism: Streptomyces sp. NPDC058662; assembly: GCF_042716255.1. Classification (NCBI taxonomy): domain Bacteria; kingdom Bacillati; phylum Actinomycetota; class Actinomycetes; order Kitasatosporales; family Streptomycetaceae; genus Streptomyces; species Streptomyces sp. NPDC058662. Next base: position 37,476 of record NZ_JBHXRU010000050.1, read on the forward strand.
CTCGGCGGCGGTCGTCACGGTGTGCGTGGCGGCCGTCCCACGCAGGCATCGCGGTCCTCGGCGAAGGAGCGCCCCGTGGTAGCAGGGAAAGCTCCGAAGAAACGCCACCTGGCGGCAGCGCCACCGCAGCAGACTAGGTCCTCTGGCGCCGTAGGCGATCGTCCGGACAGGCCCTGGGAGTGTCCTTCCGATCATCGGATCGGTGGTCCGGTCGTGAGGGAAGCCGAGTTATCCGACACCGCTTGCGCGGTGATCGCACCGTTGTTGCCGCCGGTGGGCCGACCCGTGGGCGGTGGCAGGATCACCCTCAGGTGCTGGAATGCCACCGCCGTCCGGCGGGGCGTCAACTTCCATCCGCCAGACTGCGGTCGAGGACGCCGATGAGCCGCGCTCCCGCGCGGTCGGTCCCGCGGCGCCCCCGCTTGGCACCCGCCGAGGCTCTTTCCAGCCGCAGCCGCGCGGTACGTCCGCGCAGCGTCAGCGTCATCAACTGGTTGCCGAACCACGGTCCGCCGGTGCGCTCCCACCGGACCGCCGGTCTCGCGACCCGTCCGTGGCGGGCGAGGAGATGTCCGATCCCCTTGGCGAACCGGCTCCAGCCGAAACGGAATCCGACCCGTATCGCTGCGGGCACCGAGTTGTGCAGCGGTGAGCAGGTGAACTGGAAGACACGGGAGCGCGGCTGCTGTCCGGTGGTCCACACGGGCTCCGCCACATACGCGTGGTGTACGTCCCCGGAGAGCACGCACACCGTCGCCGGGGCGGCGTCGGCCCTCCCCACCTCGGCGACCGTCTCCGTCAGCCTTTCGAACGACGAGGTGAACGCCGCCCAGTGCTCCAGGTCCGCCCGCCGGCGCAGCCACTCACCGAAGCGCGCCCAGCGCGGCCCGCGTTCGCCCCGGCAGAGCGCCGCATGCCAACCCTCCGCGAAGTGGACCATCGGGGGCAGCAGCCACGGGAGTGAGGTCCCGACCAGCAGGTGGTCGACGCCGCCGAGGTCGTCGAACACCTGCGTCCGCAGCCAGGCCGCCTCCTCGGCGTCCAGCATCGCCCGGCGCTGCTCCTCCAGCACCCGCGCGGCCCGAGTGTCGACCATCAGCACCCGGGTGCGGCCGAAGTCCCTGCGGTAGCTCCAGCGCACCGTCGCCGGGTCGGCGTCGGCGCGTTCGGCAAACGCGCGCAGCACCTCCGTGCCGTCGCCGGCCGCCAGTACCGCCGCGTACAGCTCATCCTCGGCGAGCTCGGCGGGGGAGAGGTTCCCGAGGTGCTGGTAGACCCAGTACGACATCAGGCCGCTGGTGATCCGCTCGTGCCACCAGGGCGTTGCCCGCATGTCGGCTACCCAGGCAGCGCTGGTGTTCCAGTCGTCGATGACGTCGTGGTCGTCGAAGATCATGCAGCTGGGTACGGTCGAGAGCAGCCAGCGCAGCTCGGGGTCGCCCCAGGACTCGTCGTAGAGGTGGGTGTACTCCTCGTAGTCGGCGACCTGGTCCGGCGGGGCGGCGGAGCCCGTGCCGGCGGCCCGCCGATGCCGGGCGATCCAGGCGCGGGTGTCGGCGGACGTCTCGTCCGCGTACACCTGGTCGCCGAGGAGGAGGAGAACGTCCGGACGCTCGGCCTCCGGGTCGGCGGCGAGCCGGGCGGAGAGGGTGTCGAGGACATCGGGGCCCACCGGATCGGGCTCGCCCACAGCAGGCGCCGCCCACCGGCACGAGCCGAAGGCGACCACCGCGCCCGTCGCCGGGACCGGCGGCGTGTGGATGGTGCTGGGCGGCTGGGGCGAATCCGCGAGGGGCCACACCCGCTCGCCGTCGAGCAGCACCTCGTACGTTGTGGCGGACCCAGGGGCGAGCCCGGTCACGACCACCAGTGCGTAGTGGTGGCCGACGATGCAGAACGTGGGAGCCGAACCACCGCCGCCGCCCGGGCACCGGACCTCCGCCGTGCACGCCCGGTCGGTCTCGACCCACACCGTCGCGCTCGTTCCCGACTCCCAGTCCACGTGGCGCAGGAGCGGGCCCAGCCTCAGACCGGCCATCGCGAGTCCCCTTCCGGTGCTCCGCACGGTACGGAACGGCCGCTCTGTACAGTACTGAACGACGGCGGAAACGGCGTCGTTGCGCTGCCCTGCCGCCCCGCGTCGAGCCTGGCGGACACGGGAGCAGCGGGTCAGAGAACGGACTCGCCGGACTCCGCGGTAACCGCCGCCGTGGCAGCGATGAGCCTGTCCGGATTCGCACGGCGCGCCGGGCCGTGCTCATACGCAGCGAGTGCCGTTGTAAGAACCCGCGCTGTGCCGCGCCTGGCCAGCCGGCTGATCTTCCCGACGCGGGTGATCCGCTCCTGGACGTCGACCACGTGGATGGCCTGGCGGCCACCGGGGATGACCAGGCTTCGGGGATGGCTGCTCCTCGACCGGCTCCGCGACGCGGGCCTGCGCGTGCGCGAACGCCGCGACGACGACGGCGCCCTGCTCGGATACGCGGTCGCGCTGCCCGGGGACCGCGCCGACCACGGCTCGCGCCCGGTCTGGTTCGCGGGCCCGACGCCCGCCTACGACCTGTCCCTGCCCCGCGTCCGCGAACGCTACGAGCCCCTCGTCACCGACGCCGACTGGGCGCTCGCCGAGCACCGGATCCGGGAAGCATCCCTGCTCCTGGGCCGCGCCGGGCAGGACGAAGGCGCCGGCGACGTCGCCGCGCTCGGCGACCTCCTGGCGGTGGCCACCGCCCTGGTCCGTGCCCGCGTCCAACGGGCGGCCGACGCCTTCGAGCAGGCCGCCGCGGCCCCCGGCGCCCGCTCCCTCGAAGGCCACGCCCGAGCCGGCTGGCGCGCCGGGGCCCGCGCCCTGGAACTGGCCCCGCGCGCCGCACGGATCCCGGACGGCCGGGCCCGTCCCGTACGCGCTGACCCCACCCGAGGGAGCCTTCCGCCGATGACGTACCCGCCCCAGCCCGAGCCGTTCGCCGAAGCCCTCGGGGAGGCCGCGCAGAGCGCGGCGATGGCCTACCGGCTGATGATGACCATCACCGACGCCGTCCGCCGCGCCACCCAAAAACGGATCACGGGCAAGGAGGAGGAACTCAGCGAGGACGCGGCCAAGATGGCCCCGGGCTGGTCGGCCGACCAGCTGCGCGGCGTCCTGGGCGACGACATCCTCGCCGAGCTGATGGCCGGGGCGGACTGGCCGCAGTTGGCCCGCCAGCTCGTCGGTCTCCAGCAGGCCGGAGTCGACCTCGCCACCTTCCTGCCGCAGATGAACCGCATGACCGCCGCAGTCCACCAGGCCGTCGCCGCGAACATCGCGCGGACGAAGGCGGAGGGCACCGACCGGTGGGCCGACCTGCTGAAGTCCACGATGCCCGAGGGCCTGGTGCGCGACGCGATCCTCGCCTCCCCGGCCTGGCCGGACATCGCGGCCGCGATGGGCCAGCTCGACGCCCGCGGTATCGACGTCGCCCGGATCCTCCTGGACGCGCACGCCGCCGGAGCGGGCGTCGACCAGGCCGTCGCCGCCGTCACCACCGCGGCCGCCGCCGGGGCACCCGCCCCCGCGCCCGCCCCGCCGGCGGCCACCGCCCCCGCTCCTGCTGCTCCCGGTGCTGCCCCGCCGCCGGCCAGGGACGTGCTGGCCTCGCGCATGGGCAGCTCCGGCGATCCGTGGGGTGCGCCTGCGGCGGGACGGGTACCCGCACCTGCACCCGCCACGGGCACCGCCCCCGCCCCGGCTTCTGCTGCGGCGCCGCCGGTGCGGGAGGCCGTCGATCCGTGGGCGCCGCCCGCGAGTGTGGACGCGAAGCGCTCCTGGGGCCCGCTGACCGAGGGGCTGACCGTGCCCCGGGACCTGGACCTCGGCGACCGCGCGAAGGCCCTGGAACAGCTCGGCGTCAAGCCGCTCGCGCACGCCACGATCGTCGGACTCGTCAAGGACGTGCTGGACGCGACCCTCAACTCCCTGACGACACCGCCCTCGGCACCGGCCGCGCCCGCGTCCCGGGTCCGGGTCTCCCCGACGGCGGCTCGCTCCCGCTCCACCACCACCCCGGCCGCCGCGGCCCCCCCCGGCCAGCAGGCCCCGACGGAAGCCGCCGTCCCCGCCCACCGGCAGCAGACCGCACCGGCCAGGGGCGCGGGGCGCACGCGGTGACAGCGGCGGCTCCCACACCCGGCCGCCGCTGGCGGGGACCGGGCTGGCCGCGGCCGGCTGGTGGGTGCAGTGGTTCGGGTACGAGGTCGGGGGCATGGTCTTGACCCTGCTGGCCGGGACGGTGGTGCTGGGCGGCGCGTGGCGCTCGGGCGCCCTGCATCTTCCCGCTTTGAGTGGATCGTCAATGCCGTGTACGGAACACCGCTGGCCAGGGCGCTGTGGCACCCGACAAGGGGCCGATTCCACGCGTCGCGGCGCCCACCTCGCAGGCGTGAACGGGCGACGGGCCATGTTCCCGAGTCGGAAGTTGTGACCTTGTGAAACGGGGCTGCATCGCCGGTCCGGGGCGGTATCCCGACGGGCAGCTGATCGGCCTCGCCCCCGCTACCGCGCCCAGTCGACGCCGAGTTCGGCGAGCGCGGCGAGCTGCGCCTGATCGAGCTTGTCGCGGCGGGCCTTGAAGTTCCCGAGCCAGATCCCGGTGCGGTGTTCGGTCCCGTCGGGCAGGACCTGGACGACGCCGCGCCCCGGCAGCCGGCCTTCTTGCGCGACGTACTGCGCAAGCGCCTCCAGGCCTTTCTGGAACGCCCCGCCGCCCGCGCCCGGCCCGGACGCCACGGCGGCTTTCGTGGGGGCCTTACGGGCCCGTACGGCCTTCACGCCCAGCTCGGCGAGCCTGCGCTGCTGCTCCTCGTTCAGCTTGCTGAAGTCGCGGCGCTGGGTGGCGAGCCAGCGCCCGACGTCCTCGCCGTGCAGGGTGACCCCGGGCACGACGTCGTCGAGCCGGGCGCCGCCGGTGAGGAGCTGGGCGAGGTAGGCGTAGTGGCGCTGCCAGTCGACCGTCCACCCGTTCTCGCGGGGGTTCCAGTCCGGATCGATGGCCGCGAGCTCCTGTGCCCGTCGGCGGGCACGGCCCGGGTCCTTGCCCAGCCCACCGGGCCTGCGCACGTTGGTCAGCCACTGCCCCACCGGCTTGCCCAGGGCGAAGGCGCGGCGCGGCGCGGCGAGGGTTGCGTGGAGTTCGTAATAGGCCCGTGCGGCGGCGAGGTTCTCGGCGAAGGCGGCGTCGGCGGTGTCCCAGACGATCCCCAGCTCCTCCAGCTCGGCCGCCCGCTCCCCGGACATCTGCCCCGCCCGGTACGCGCGCCGCTGGTCGGAGAGCCACCGCCCCAGCGGGTACGCGCCCTCGACGTGCTCGTACGGGACGTCCAAGTGCTCCTCGCGCAGCCGGTAGCGGTACGCGGCCTCGACGCCCCGCTTCCAGTCCTGCCGCTCGGTGTTGATGACGGTGTAGCTGATCCACTTCGCGATCAGAGCGGGGTCGCGGGGGGTCGCGAACCGGAGCAGCGGCCGGTCATCCGGCTCGCCCTCGGCGGGCTCCGGACCGACCGGGAGTGACGGGGCGACGACGCGTTTCTGGTTCTCCTGTGGAATGGCCAGCATTTCCACAGCCTTTTCATCGTGTGCCCGAAGACCTTCCAAAACCCGAATAAGAGGGCGATACGAGTTCGAGGTAAGCATGTCCTCCGGCTTCTCGTTCTCCGTCAAAAATACCGGAACGATCAGCGTTGCCATCTTGCCCTGACCCGGATGCTGCCTGAGCGCCCGGCCGATCGCCTGGACGATGTCCACAGCCGATCCCTTCGGGTCGATCAGGGCAACCGAGTCAGTCGCCCGGATATCGACTCCCTCACCCAGGACCCGGCAGTTCGACAGCACGGCGCGCCCGGCCCTGCGCCCGAAGTCGGCCAGCACGGACTGCCGGTGGGCGCCCTCGTGCTCCCCGCACAGCCACCCCGCCCACACCCGCTCGGGGTGCCGCTCCGGGTCCACGGCGTGGAGCCGGGCCGCGACCCGGGGCAGCCCGGCGGCGAAGGCCTCCGCCTCGACCGTGCGGTGGTGGAAGGTGATCGTGGTCTTCAGTCCGTGGGCGGCCATGGTCTCCAGCAGCGCGGTCTGCGTCGCCGCGAGCCGCTGCCCCCGAGGCGGCTCCTCGTGCCGCTCCTCGCCGAACAGCCGCTTCGGCGTGACGACGGGGTCGGTCAGCTCGGCGACGACGATCTGGTACCTCGCCAGCAGCCCCCGGGAGATCGCCGCCGCCAGCGACAGCTCGTAGACGACGGGCCCGAACACGCTCTCGTCGTCCATCGAGCACGCGAGCTCCTTCGGGAGGCGGTTCCACACCCGCCGCGTCCGACCTGACGTCTCCTCGTCCACGACGGACACCTGCGCCTCGTGCAGCTCCTCCTCCGCCCGCGACCGCGGCGGCCGCTCCTTCCAGATCCTCGGGGTGGCCGTCATGTACAGCCGGCGCATCGCCGGGATGACCTCCTGGCGGTGGATGTCCGCCCACGCCTTCCCCGCCGACCCCGAAGTGCGGTGGGCTTCGTCGACGACCACCAGGTCGAAGACGTCCATCGGCAGCCCGTACGCGCCCTCGTGGGCCTCGGCAATGACCGGGAGGGAGGCGTAGGTGGCGTAGACGGTGACCGGTCCCCGGCCGTGCCACAGCCCGAGCTGCGGCGGCGACGTCGTCGCGCGCACACCCAGGGCCCACAGGGCGGGGTCGTCCTCCAGCGAGCACACCGCCACCGCGGGCCCGGTGTGGCCGGCCAGCCGCCATTCCCGAGCTGTCTGCGTCAGCAGATCCAGCGTCGGCAGCAGCACCAAAACTCGTCCGTTCCGGGCCAGACGGAGCGCCGCAGCGGCGGCGATGAACGTCTTCCCGGTCCCGCATGCCGCCACCACCGTGGCCCGTAGACCGGCCTCCGGAATCCGTCTCCCGGGCGGAATATCGAGCCCCCGGACAATCGCCTCCACCGCTTCCTCCTGGTGAGGACGCAGTACGATGTCACCAGACTTCTGCATTCGGCACCCCACTGAAACGAAGCGGCGGGAAAACCCCGCCACGGGAGGAGTTAGCGGTTTTCTCGGGATCCTACACAGCTACACGCACCACATTCCGCATGATGCATACTGACGACTGTACCGCCAACGGGCATGGCACGGAGCCGATCCGGGCAGGATGGCTCTGACCGAAGCCCCCGGACCCGCGCCCGACAGACCACCCCGGCCCCTCCGCTGCTGCCAGCCGGGACCGCGAAGCGGGCCCTGGACTGGAGGCGCAGCCGGAAGGACCGGGGTGGGAGCGCAGCGGACACCCCAACGGGCCGAAGGCCCGTCAGATGTTCGCGCTTGCGCGGGCATCTGGTGGCGCGTCAGCGCCATCGGTCCGGCGCTTGCGCCGGACCCCTCTCTCGCCGTCCGCTTGCGGACGGCGTTTCCCGCGCTTGCGCGGGAAACTGGCGAAGCGTCAGCGGAGCCTGCCCGGAGCGCAGCGGAGGGCGTCGCTCCTGTCTCTTATAAACCTATCCGAGCCCCCCAGACCTAATACAAGCTCTGGTGTGGG
>NZ_JBHXRU010000051.1:0-44928 GCF_042716255.1 Streptomyces sp. NPDC058662
GCTCCGGCTGCGTGCGATGGGGGGGCTGGGCCCGCGGGCCCTCACCCCCCTTCGCGTCTTACCGGGTCACCGCGCTTCCCCCCGCGCGAGGGGTCGGCGGAGGGGATCGAGGGCGCGGGTGAGCCCGCGCTTGAGAACGGTGGACAAGGGGCGCTCCACGAAGCGGTGGACGAGCCACGCGGCGAGGAGCATGCCGACCGTCATCACGGCGACCAGCCCCCACGGGGGCAGGTGGTGGCGGAGCAGGCGGATGCCGGTCCAGCCGATGTGCTCGTGCAGCAGGTAGAGCGGGTACGTGGTCGCTCCTGCCACGGTGAGCCACTTCCCGCGCACCCAGGACAGCCCGCCGAGGGCGAGGACGATCATCACCAGGTAGCCCAGGGTCATCAGGGCGATCGCCGGCTCGGAGTCCATCGTCCGGCCGAGGCTGACCGCCAGACCGTCGCTGTAGAGACTCACCTGGCGGACCGAGAACAGCCACGAGATCACGATGATGCCCCACAGCAGCAGGGTCGGCCGGAAGCGGTGCATCAGGTACATCGCGACCCCCGCGATGAAGTAGGGCGAGTACTCGGGCATCACGATGTAGTCGAGGAAGGGGGCCCGCCCGGCGGTCACCAGCACCGAGGCGACGGTCCACAGCACGCAGAACAGCACCACTCGGCGGTAGGTGACGCCCTTCCACACGACCAGGGCGAACAGCAGGTAGAAGCGCAGCTCGACCCAGAGCGTCCAGTAGACGGCGTCCACCGAGCCGACCCGGAAGGGCTCCTGGAGCATCGTGAGGTTCAGCAGCACGTCCTTCATGCCCAGCGGCTGCACGACCAACGGCCAGAGCGTGACCACCGCGGTCGTCGCGAGAACGGCGAACCAGTACGCGGGATAGAGGCGGACCACCCGGGAGGTGAAGAAGTCGCCCAGACTGCGGCCCCAGCTGCTCATGCAGATGACGAAGCCGCTGATGATGAAGAAGAACTCGACGCCGGTCCAGGTGTAGGACGCCAGCCAGGACGCAGTGGGGAACACCACATCCACCGGCTTCGTCCAGGCATTCTTGGACGCCTCGGCATTACCACCGAAACCGACGTAATGATGGAAAACCACCATGAGGGCGGCTATCAAGCGCAAGCCGTCCAAAGCGGCCAGCCTTGGACGCGTCCCGGCCGCCGGAGCAGGCGCCGGAGCGGGCGCCTGAGCAGGCTCTCGGGCCGGGGTGGGTATCAGGTGGTTCAGCACCCGGCAGATCCTACTAAGGCCTCGCTCGTGCGCTGACCGGCCCGGTCCGGGTGGCGGGCCTTGAGCGCCAGGGCCTCGTCCAGCGACGTGTCGAGCACGATCCTCTCCGCGCCCCGGGCGAAAGCTCCCGGACGGGAGCACTATCCCGCGCCAGGCCCCCGCGTCGCGGAACGACGGGTCTGTCACCTGAAGAAGTGAAATCCCCCTTATCCCACGGGCACCACGGGTAGGGCACTGCTGATCTCGTGCGGGGGCCGGGCCACCGGCCCCCGCACCCATGGACGAAAGGCCGACCCCGACGTGACGCAGCCGTTCCAACTGCCGGATTTCTATGTGCCCTATCCGGCGCGACTGAACCCCCACCTGGAGGACGCGCGGGTCCACACCAAGCGGTGGGCACGCGACCTCGGCATGCTGGAGGGCTCCGGCGTCTGGGAGGAGGGCGACCTCGACTCGCACGACTACGCGCTGCTGTGCTCCTACACCCACCCCGACTGCGACAGCGAGGCACTGTCCCTCGTCACCGACTGGTACGTGTGGGTCTTCTTCTTCGACGACCACTTCCTGGAGATGTTCAAGCGCTCCCAGGACCGCGAGGGCGCCCGGGACTACCTGGAGAGACTCGCCGCGTTCATGCCCATGGACCTCGCCGCCGGCTTCCCCGAGGCCACCAACCCGGTCGAGGCGGGTCTGGCCGACCTCTGGGCGCGCACCGTCCCGGCCATGTCCGCGGACTGGCGGGAACGGTTCTCCCTGTCCACGAAGAACCTGCTCAACGAGTCCATGTGGGAGCTCGCCAACATCCACATCGGCCGGGTGGCGAACCCCCTCGAATACATCGAGATGCGCCGCAAGGTCGGCGGCGCCCCCTGGTCCGCCGGGCTGGTCGAGTACGTGTCGGCCGAGGTCCCGGCGCGCGTCGCGCACGCGCGGCCGCTCGCGGTGCTGCGCGACGCCTTCTCCGACGCCGTGCACATCAGGAACGACATCTTCTCCTACGAGCGCGAGGTCACCGACGAGGGCGAACTCTCCAACGCGATCCTGGTGTTGGAGACCTTCCTCGGCTGGGACACCCAGGCCGCGGCCGACGCGGCGAACGACCTGCTCACCTCCCGCCTCCAGCAGTTCGAGCAGACCGCGCTCGTCGAGCTCCCGCAGCTCTTCGCGGACCACGCCATGGACCCGGCGGAGATCGCCGCCGTCCTCGCCTACGCCAAGGGCCTCCAGGACTGGCAGTCCGGCGGCCACGAGTGGCACATGGTCTCCAGCCGGTACATGAACAAGGGCGCGCGGACCACCGGCCCGCTGACCCTGCCCTTCCTCCCGGCCGGGCTCGGCAGCAGCGCCCTCGACCTGCGGTCCGTCTTCAACCGCCGCTCGATGGAGATGCGCCGCCGGTCCTTCACCCACGTGCCCTTCGAACGCACGGGCCCGTCCGTCGTCCCCGACGTCTACATGCCGTTCGCGCTCACCCTGAGCCCGCACCTGGAGCACGCGCGCGAGGGCTCCGTCGCCTGGGCCCGGCGGATGGGCCTGCTGGACCCGCAGATCGGCGACCCCGGGTCGGCGATCTGGACCGAGGCGAAGCTGCGCGGCTACGACTTCGCGCTCTGCTCGGCGGGCATCGACCCCGACGCGACACCCGGGGCGCTGCTCCTCAACGCCTGCTGGCTGACCTGGGGCACGTACGGGGACGACTACTACCCGGTGGTCTTCGCCCGGGCGAAGGACCTCGGCGCCGCCAAGGCGACCACGGCCCGGCTCCTCTCCATGATCCCGGTCGACCACGCCGAACAGGGCACGCCCGTGACGGCGATGGAGCGCGCGCTCGCCGACCTCTGGGTGCGGACCAGCGAGAGCATGGCCCCGGGCGTACGGGCCGAGTTCCGGGCCACCCTGGTGTCCATGCTGGAGAGCTGGCTGTGGGAGGTGGAGAACCAGATCCAGAACCGCATCCCGGACCCCGTGGACTACGCCGAGATGCGCCGGCACACCTTCGGCTCGCACCTGACGATGTACCTGTGCCGGCTCGGCCAGGCCGGGCGCGGCATCCCGGACGAGATCTACGCCTCCGGGACCATCCGGTCCCTGGAGAACGCGGCCGCCGACACCGCCTGCATGATCAACGACATCTTCTCCTACCAGAAGGAGGTGGAGGTCGAGGGCGAGGTCCACAACTACATCCTGGTCACCCGCAACTTCTTCGACCTCGACTACCCCGAGGCGCTGCGCATCTGCCACTCGCTGATGACCCGGCGCACCGAGGAGTTCGAGCACATCGCCGCCCACCAGCTCCCCGTGCTGTACGACGACTGGAAGCTGGACGCCGAGGCGCGGGCCGGGCTCGACGCGTACGTCGGCGAGCTCCGGGACTGGCTGTCGGGCATCCTCAACTGGCACCAGAAGTGCCGCCGTTACCGCCCGGAGGACCTGCACGCGCTGCCGGACCCGCTGTCGACCGGGGTGCTCGGGTCCGGTTTCGGCATGGCGGCCGCCAGGATCTCCCTGCCCGCCTGATCCCAGGGCGGGGGCGGTCCGCTCGCCCGCCCCCGCCTTACGCCCCGCCCGCCCCGCCTTCCGCGGCCGCGCCCGTCCCGCCCTGCGCCGCCGTCCCCGCGCCCGCGGGCCCGTCACCCCATGGCGACCGGACCGGTCCAGCCGGCCGGGACGTGGCCCAGCCGCACGCGCTGCGGGTGGTCGCCGACGGGTACGGACACCCGCTTGGCCCCGGTGGCGAAATCGATGGCCGTGACCCGGTCGGCGCCGCTCTCGGAGATCACGCAGCCCTTGCCGTCCCCGTCGACCGTGGCCCAGTACGGCTTGGCGGCGGGAACGAGCGGGCCCTCGGTGAGCGTGGCGCGGTCCACGACGGTGGCGTAGTCGTCCATGGTGCCGGCGATGCACAGCTTGGAGCCGTCCGGGCTCATGGACATGCCGTGGTGGCGGGAGTCGTTGACCCAGGTGGTGCGGTCGGTGCTGGTGGCCGGGTTCGCCGGCAGGTTCTTGAGCCGGGTGATGCGGTCGGTGGCCACGTCGTACTCAAGGAATCCGTTGAAGAAGGACACCTGGAAGTAGAACTTCGACTCGTCGGGGCTGAAGGCGACCGGGCGGACGGAGTCGGAGAGGTCGGAGCGGCCGAAGGCGTCGAGCCGCTCGCGCATGTCGATCACCCGTACGGTGCGGAAGGTCTGCGTGTCGACCACGGTGATCCTCCGGTCGCCCTTCGTCCAGTCCAGCCACGGCGCGTCGAGGGCGGTGTTCACCTCGCCGATGGAGCTGTTCCACAGGAAGCGGCCGTCACGCGTGTAGGTGTTCTCGTGCGGCTTGTCGCCGGTGGCGAAGGAGCCGACCTGGCGGCCGGTGGCGATGTCCAGGACGTGCACGGTGTTGGCGGTGGAGGCGGAGACCGCCACGCGGGTGCCGTCCGGGGAGACGGCCATGTGGTCGGAGCGGTAACCGGACACCGCGAAACGCCAGTTGATGCGCCCCGTGCCCAGGTCGATGGAGACGACGTCCGCGAAGCTGGGGCGGGAGACGACCACGGCCGAGCCGTCCGGGGTGGTGTACATGTCGTCCACGAACTGGTCGTGACCCTCGCCCGCGGTGGTGCGGACGCCCAGGAAGAAGGCGAGCTTCACGGGATTGAGGTAGATCTCCCGGAGCCGCTCGTCCTTGTCGGGGATCACATTGATCCGGCCGACCTTGGCGAGGTCACCGGTCGAGGCCAGGACGTCGGCGGTGCCCTCCCAGTTGTTCCCGACGAAGAACACCTGGCGCAGGCCGCCGACCGGGGCGGGCGCGGGGGCCGCCTGCCCGGACGCGGCCGGGACGGCGGCGAGCAGGGCGGCCGCGGCCAGCACGCCCAGGGTGCGTACGGTACGTAACATCCGTTCAACTCCGTTGCGGGGAAGGGACGGAGAAGGCGCCTCCGATTACCGGCCGGTAAGATAGGGGGAACGCCGAAAGGGCGCAACCCCCGCGGGGTGCGCCCTTTTCTCTCGTACCGCCCTCCGGCGTGGCAGCCGTCAGGCCCCCCGGCCGTCCCGCGTCACGCCCCGCCGCCCCCGCTCCTTCAAGCGACGGAGCCGATCCGCCCGGTCACGGTGTCCGAGGCGTCGGGGTGGATGGGGATGCGGGCCCCGGTGAGGGCCGCGCCGCTGCCGCCGCGGCGGTTCGCGACGATCTCGGCGGCGATGGACAGCGCGGTCTCCTCCGGGGAGCGGGCGCCCAGGTCCAGGCCGATCGGGGAGCGGAGCCGGGCCAGTTCCAGCTCGGTCACGCCGACCTCGCGCAGCCGCTTGTTGCGGTCCTCGTGGGTGCGGCGGGAGCCCATGGCGCCGACGTAGGCGACGGGGAGCCTGAGGGCCAGTTCGAGGAGCGGCACGTCGAACTTGGCGTCGTGGGTGAGGACGCACAGGACGGTCCGGCCGTCGACGGCGCCGGACTGCGCCTGGGCCTCCAGGTAGCGGTGCGGCCAGTCGACGACGACCTCGTCCGCCTCGGGGAAGCGGGCCTTCGTCGCGAATACGGGGCGGGCGTCGCACACGGTCACCCGGTAGCCGAGGAACGCGCCGATCCGCACCAGGGCGGAGGCGAAGTCGATGGCGCCGAAGACGAGCATCCGCGGCGGCGGGACGCTGGACTCGACCAGCACCTTGAGCGGCTCCCCGCAGAGACGGCCGTCGGCGCCGATCTCCAGCACGCCGGTCCGGCCGGCGTCGAGCATGGCGCGGGCCTCCTCGGCGATGGTGCGGTCCAGCTCGGGGTGCCCGCCGAAGCCGCCCCGGTGGGCGCCCTCGGTGCGGACGAAGACGGCGCGGCCCATCAGCTCGGCCGGCCCTTCCGCTATCCGGGCGACCGCCGCCGCCTCCCCGCGGGCGGCGGCGGCCAGAGCGGCGCCGAGCACCTCCCGTACGGGAGAGTCCGCGGGGACCGGGGTGACGAGGATGTCAATGATCCCGCCGCAGGTCAGGCCGACGGCGAAGGCGTCGTCGTCGCTGTAGCCGAAGCGCTCCCGGACGGTGTGGCCGTCCTCCAGCGCCTGCCGGCACAGCTCGTACACCGCACCCTCCACACATCCGCCGGAGACCGAGCCGATGGCTGTTCCCTCGCCGTCGACGGCGAGGGCCGCCCCGGGCTGCCTGGGCGCGCTCCCGCCGACCGCCACGACCGTGGCGACGGCGAAGTCACGTCCCTGCTCGACCCACCGGTTCAGTTCTTCGGCGATGTCCAGCATGGGGGCCTCCTCGGAGAGGTTCGGTTTCCAGTATCTGATACGTGGAAGGTGCGGTTTCGTACCGGTCAGGACGGTCGTCGGGGTCAGCCGACCCCGAGCCAGCCCTCGATCGGGTGCAGGGCGAAGAAGACCACGAAGATCGCGGTCAGCGCCCACATGAAGGCGCCGATCTCCCGGGCCTTGCCCTGGGCGACCTTGATGGCGACGTAGGAGATGACGCCCGCGGCGACACCGGCGGTGATCGAGTACGTGAACGGCATGATCACGACGGTGAGGAAGACCGGGATCGCGGTCGCGCTGTCGGCCCAGTCCACGTGGCGGGCGTTCTGCATCATCATCGCGCCGATGACGACCAGGGCCGCGGAGGCGACCTCACCCGGGACGATCTGCGTGATCGGGGTGAAGAAGAGGCAGGCGGCGAAGAAGAGGCCGGTGACGACGGAGGCGAGGCCTGTGCGGGCTCCCTCACCGACGCCGGTGGCGGACTCGACGAACACGGTCTGGCCGGAGCCGCCCGCGACACCACCGATGGCGCCACCGGCGCCGTCGATGAACAGTGCCTTGGACAGGCCCGGCATGCGGCCCTTGTCGTCGGCCAGCTTGGCCTCGGTGCCGACACCGATGATCGTCGCCATGGCGTCGAAGAAGCCCGCGAGCACCAGGGTGAAGACGATCATGCCGACCGTCATGTAGCCGACATCGCCCCAGCCGCCGAAGGAGACGTCGCCGAAGAGCGAGAAGTCCGGCATCGAGATCGCGGAGCCGTCGAGCTCCGGCGGGCCGTTCTTCCAGGCCTTCGGGTCGATGCCCACGACGGCGTTGAGGATCGCGGCCAGGACGGTGCCGCCGACGATGCCGATCAGGATCGCCCCGGGGACCTTGCGGGCCTGGAGCATGAAGGTGGCGATCAGGGTGACGGCGAAGAGCAGTACGGGCCAGCCGGACAGCTCACCGGTCGCGCCGAGCTGGACGGGGGGCATGAACTCCCCGCCGTTGCCGACGAAGCCGGCCTTCACGAAGCCGATCAGGGCGACGAAGAGGCCGATGCCCATGGTGATGGCGTGCTTGAGCGCGAGGGGGATCGCGTTCATGATCATCTCGCGGAGGCCGGTGACGACCAGGAGACAGATGACGACGCCGTAGACCACGCACATGCCCATGGCCTGCGGCCAGGTCATCTGCGGGGCCACCTGCGAGGCGAGCACGCCGGACACGGACAGACCCGCCGCGAGGGCGAGCGGGACCTTGCCGACGAAGCCCATCAGGAGCGTCGTGACGGCGGCGGCGAAGGCGGTGGCGGTGATGATCGCCGATCCGCTCATCACGGTGCCGGCGACGTCCTTGCCCGAGAGGAGCAGGGGGTTGAGCAGGAGGATGTACGCCATGGCCATGAAGGTCGTGATACCGCCACGGACCTCGTTGCCGACGTTGGATCCTCTGTGGGTTATGTGGAAATACCGATCGAGCCAAGAACGCCCGGCGGGGGGACGAGAGCCGTCGCCGGCCTCTTCCGCGGTGGTCTTGGGCTCCACAGACGACTGGGTCATGGTGCCTAACTCCCAAGGTTCAAAGGGGCACCCGCATAAAGATTGGAGACGCGGGATTTGGGAAACTGCGTTGGCTGCACGACCCGGGGTGACGGCCCGAGGCGACGCGAATGTTCACTGCGTGTACTGCGGGTAGTGCGGGGGTGACCGCTGGTACTACGTGGGGGTGCTTGCAGGGGTACTGCGAGGTGAAGGGACCGCGAGCGGTGCGGTACTTCGTGCTCCGGGCGGCGCGACTGGCAAGTGTGACGTTCCCGCGTCGCACCGCCCGGAAGATCGGGGGGGTCCGGGGGCCTCGCGGCCCCCGGACCGTGCCGTCCTAGAGGGTGCCGGTGAGGGCTTCCGGACGGATCGGCGTCTTGTTGAGCTCCAGACCGGTGGCCTGGCGGATCGCCGCGAGGACGGCCGGGGTGGAGGAGAGGGTCGGGGCCTCGCCCATGCCGCGCAGGCCGTACGGCGCCTTCGGGTCGGCGAGCTCCAGGACGTCGACCGGGATGGTCGGGGTGTCGAGGATGGTCGGGATCAGGTAGTCCGTGAAGGAGGGGTTGCGCACCTTCGCCGTCTTCGGGTCCACGATGATCTCCTCCATGATCGCGACGCCGAGGCCCTGGGTGGTACCGCCCTGGATCTGGCCGACCACGGAGAGCATGTTCAGCGCCTTGCCGACGTCCTGCGCGGTGGCCAGCTCGACGACCTTGACCAGGCCGAGCTCGGTGTCCACCTCGACGACCGCGCGGTGCGCGGCGAAGGTGTACTGGACGTGGCCGTTGCCCTGGCCCGTGACCAGGTCGAACGGGACGGTCGGGTGGTGCCGGTACTCCAGCTCCAGGTCGATCGCGTCCTCGCCGTCCAGGATGTCGGCCAGGTCCGCGAGGACCTCGCCGCCGTCGGTGACGACCTTTCCGCCTTCGAGCAGCAGCTCGGCGGTCGCCCACGCGGGGTGGTACGAGCCGTTCTTGCGGCGGCCGATCTCCAGGACGGCCTCGCGGACGGCCTCGCAGGTGTTCTTCACGGCGCCGCCGGTCATGTACGTCTGCCGCGAGGCGGACGTGGAACCGGCGGAGCCGACCTGCGTGTCGGCCGGGTGGATGGTCACCTGCGTGACACCCAGCTCCGTACGGGCGATCTGCGCGTGGACGGTGATGCCGCCCTGGCCGACCTCCGCCATGGCCGTGTGGACCATCGCGACGGGCTCGCCGTTGATGACCTCCAGGCGCACCCGGGCGGTGGAGTAGTCGTCGAAGCCCTCGGAGAAGCCGACGTTCTTGATGCCGACCGCGTAGCCCACGCCGCGCACGACGCCCTCGCCGTGGGTGGTGTTGGACAGGCCGCCCGGCAGCGCGCGGACGTCCGCGCCCTCGCCGGCCGACTCCCACTGGCGCTCCGGCGGCAGCGGGCGGGACTTGACCCGGCGCAGCAGCTCGGCGACGGGCGCGGGCGCGTCCACGACCTGGCCGGTGGGCATGACCGTGCCCATCTCCATGGCGTTGAGCTGGCGGAACTCGACCGGGTCCATGCCCAGCTTGGCCGCGAGCCTGTCCATCTGGGCCTCGTAGGCGAAGCAGGCCTGGACGGCGCCGAAGCCGCGCATCGCGCCGCAGGGCGGGTTGTTCGTGTAGAGCGCGATCGCCTCGATGTCGACGTCCTCCAGGACGTACGGACCGACCGAGAGGGAGGAGGCGTTGCCCACGACCGCCGGGGAGGCCGACGCGTAGGCGCCGCCGTCCAGGACGATCCTGCACTTCATGTGCGTGAGCTTGCCGTCCTTGGTGGCGCCGTGCTCGTAGTAGAGCTTCGCCGGGTGGCGGTGCACGTGGCCGAAGAAGGACTCGAACCGGTTGTAGACGATCTTGACCGGCTTGTTCGTGGCCAGGGCCAGCAGGCAGGCGTGGATCTGCATCGAGATGTCCTCGCGGCCGCCGAAGGCACCGCCGACGCCGGAGAGCGTCATGCGCACCTTCTCCTCGGGCAGGCCGAGGACGGGGGCGATCTGCTTGAGGTCCGAGTGCAGCCACTGGGTGGCGACGTACAGCTCGACGCCGCCGTCCTCGGAGGGTACGGCCAGGCCGGACTCCGGGCCGAGGAAGGCCTGGTCCTGCATGCCGAAGGTGTACTCGCCCTCGACGATGACGTCGGCGCGCTTGCGGGCCTCCTCCACGTTGCCGCGGATGATCGGCTGGCGGTGCACGATGTTCGGGTGCGGCACGTGGCCGATGTGGTGGTCGTCGCGACCCTCGTGGATCAGCGGCGCGCCCTCGGCGAGGGCGGAGGCCTCGTCCGTGACGAGCGGCAGCTCGCGGTAGTCGATCTTGATCTTGGCGGCCGCGCGGCGGGCGGTCTCCGGGTGGTCGGCGGCCACGAGGGCGACCGGCTCACCGTGGTGGCGTACCCGGCCGTTGGCGAGGACCGGGGTGTCCTGGATCTCCAGGCCGTAGTTCTTCATCTCGGCCGGCAGGTCGTCGTACGTCAGCACCGAGTAGACGCCGGGCATCGCGAGCGCCTCGGACACGTCGATGGAGACGATCTCGGCGTGGGCGACGGTGCTGCGCAGGGTCTGGCCCCACAGCATGTCCTCGTGCCACATGTCCGAGGAGTAGGCGAACTCGCCGGTGACCTTGAGGGTGCCGTCCGGGCGGAGCGTGGACTCGCCGATGCCGCCCTTGTTGTGCTTCTGCGTGACGTTGGTCGGCGTACCCGCCGGAACGGTGCGCGTGTTCTGAGCCATGGTCAGACCGCCTCTGCCTGACGGGCGGCCGCGAGGCGGACCGCGTCGAGGATCTTCTCGTAGCCCGTGCAGCGGCACAGGTTGCCGGACAGGGCCTCACGGATGTCCTGGTCGGACGGGGAGGAGTTCTCCTCCAGCAGCGCGTCCGCCTGGACCAGCAGGCCGGGGGTGCAGAAACCGCACTGGACGGCGCCGGCGTCGATGAACGCCTGCTGGATGGTGGAGAGCTCGACGCCCTCGCCGGTCTGCGAGTCGCCCGCGCGGCCGGCGGAGCCGTGCGCCTGCCACTGCTTGGCCGCGTCCAGCGAGACGCCGCCCTCGGCTCCGCAGCCGCCGCCGGTGCCGCAGGCACCGCCGTGGCCGTGCGCGTCGCGCTGCTTGGCGAACTCCGCCAGGCCTTCGACGGTCACGACGTCGCGACCCTCGACCTGACCGGCGGCCACCAGGCACGAACACACCGGCACGCCGTCCAGGCGGACGGTGCAGGAACCGCACTCGCCCTGCTCGCAGGCGTTCTTCGAGCCGGGCAGGCCCAGACGCTCACGCAGCACGTAGAGGAGGGACTCGCCCTCCCACACGTCGTCGGCTTCCTGCTGACGACCGTTGACAGTGAAATTGACGCGCATGATTACGCAGCCCCTTCAAGCGAGCGGCCGTTGCCGGTACCGCGGTACTGCTCCCAGGTCCAGACGAGCTGGCGGCGAGCCATGATGCCGACCGCGTGACGGCGGTACTTCGCCGTTCCGCGGACGTCGTCGATCGGGTTGGCCGCGCCGGAGGCGAGGTCACCGAACTGCTTGGCGATCGAGGGAGTGATGACCTTGCCGGACTCCCAGAAGCCGCCCTCTTCGAGCGCGGCGTTCAGGAACTCCTCGGCGGCCTTCGCACGGATCGGGGTCGGCGCGGCGGAGCCGATGCCGGTACGGACCGTGCGGCTCCGCGGGTGCAGGGCCAGACCGAACGCGCACACCGCGATGACCATCGCGTTGCGGGAGCCGACCTTGGAGTACTGCTGCGGGCCGTCCGCCTTCTTGATGTGGACGGTCTTGATGAGCTCGTCGGCGGCGAGCGCGTTGCGCTTGACACCGGTGTAGAACTCGTCGATCGGGATCAGGCGGGAGCCGCGTACGGACTCCACCTCGACCTCGGCCCCGGCCGCCAGGAGTGCGGGGTGCGAGTCCCCGGCCGGCGAGGCGCAACCGAGGTTGCCGCCGACGCCGCCGCGGTTGCGGATCTGCGGGGACGCGACCGTGTGCGAGGCGAGCGCGAGACCCGGGAGCTCCGTGCGGAGGTTCTCCATGATCTGGGTGTACGGGACGGAGGCGCCCAGACGAACCACGTCCTCGCCGACCTCCCACTCCCGCAGCAGGCCGATGCGGTTCAGGTCCAGGAGGTACTCCGGCCGACGGTGGTCGAAGTTGATCTCGACCATCACATCGGTGCCACCCGCAATCGGCACAGCTGAGGGGAACTCGGCCTTAGCGGCGAGCGCCTCCTCCCAGCTGGCGGGGCGAAGGAAGTCCATGTGCGGCTCTCTTCTTCTCAATCGGGTCGTTCACTTCAAGCCAGGAGGCCCCATGGCCCTCGACTGGTCGTTCACGTGCTGTTAACGCGGTGTGGAGCCAGTACACAAGCCGCGCGTCCCTCGGGTGCAGTCACCGAAACCATGAAGGAGTTGGCTGGCGGCCTCCCTCGTCTTGTAGATTCGTATGAAAGGCAGGATGCAACGACCTGCCCGATTTCCAACGGCAACATTCGAGACAGATCGGCGGCGACATCATGCGGCTGCGCGCACTGCTGGAAACCGAGGCGCTGGGGCTGCGGCTGCTGGGCGGCGAGGACGAACTCGACCGGACGG
This sequence comes from Streptomyces sp. NPDC058662, assembly GCF_042716255.1. Taxonomy (NCBI): domain Bacteria; kingdom Bacillati; phylum Actinomycetota; class Actinomycetes; order Kitasatosporales; family Streptomycetaceae; genus Streptomyces; species Streptomyces sp. NPDC058662. The sequence continues at coordinate 12,603 of NZ_JBHXRU010000051.1, forward strand.
TCCGCGGGGTCATGACGACCGACCTGCGTGATCCCAGCCGATACCTCACAGGGGGTGAGCTCGTCCTCACCGGACTGGCATGGCGAAGAAATTCAGCCGACTCCGAGCCGTTCGTACGAATCCTCGCGAGCGCGGGCGTGGCGGGCCTCGCGGCGGGCGAGGCGGAGCTCGGGGACATCCCCGACGATCTGGTATCAGCCTGTCGGCGCAACCGGCTGCCGCTGTTCGCCGTGAACGAGGACGTTGCATTCGCCACGATCACCGAGTACGTGGTGCGCCAGGTCTCCGGCGAGCGCGCGGGCGACCTCGCGGCCGTCGTGGACCGCCACCGCCGCCTCATGACGTCGGGTCCGGCCGGCGGCGGACCCGACGTGGTGCTGGATCTGCTCACCACCGACCTCGATCTCCGGGCCTGGGTGCTGTCCCCCACCGGCCGGCAGATCGCCGGGGCGGGCGAGCCGCTGGCGCCGGGCGTCTGCGCAGCACTGGCGGGCGAGCACCTCGCGGCAGTCCGGACAGGCCGCAGGGGACCGCACCGGATCTCCATCCAGGGTATTGCCTACTCGCTCTTCCCGATCAGGGGACACGGGCGCGGACCGGCCGGAACCGCCACCCGCGACGTGCGCGAGAGCGTGCTCTCGGACTGGCTGCTGGCCGTGGAGGCGGACGCGGGCGACTGGCCCGCCGAGCGCCTGGACCTGCTCCAGGGCGTCACCCAGCTCATCGCCGTCGAACGGGACCGGCGCGACGCCGCGCGCACGGTGCGGCGCCGCCTGGCGCAGGAGGTGCTCGAACTGGTCCAGACGGGTGCCCCGCCCGCCGAGATCGCCGCCCGGCTGCGGGTGGCCGCCCCGGTACTGCTGCCCGGACTGGGCGCCGCGCCCCACTGGCAGGTGGTCGTGGCAAGGGTGGACTGGGACGGCGGGGACATCCCCGGCGGTCCGGTGGCCCAGTCCCTGCTGGAGGAGATCCTCGTCGACCCGTCCGTGGCGGGTCCCGAGCCCTCCGACCGGATCGCGGTCGCCCATGCGGGTGACGAGGCCATCGCGCTCGTCCCGCTGCCCGCGCTGTCCGTCGAGGGCGAGGACCGGGGCCCCGTCAGCGCCCTGCACGCCGACGTGCTCCTGACGTCCGTACGGGAGCCCCTGGCGGCGGGCCTCGCCGACGACGGCCGGCTCACCCTGGGCGTCAGCGCGGCCGTGCACTCCGCCGAGGGGCTGCGCGGGGCGCTGGAGGAGGCACGGCACGCCCGCCGGGTCGCCGCGGCACGCCCGGGCCGGGTCTGCGCGGCGGGCCACCACGAGCTCGCCTCGCACGTCCTGCTGCTGCCGTTCGTACCGGACGACGTGCGGCGCGCCTTCACTGCGCGGCTGCTGGACCCGCTGCGGGACTACGACCGGCGCCACCGCGCGGAGCTCATCCCGACGCTGGAGGCCTTCCTGGACTGCGACGGCTCGTGGACCCGGTGCGCCACCCGGCTGCACCTGCACGTCAACACGCTGCGGTACCGCGTCGGGCGAATCGAGCAGTTGACGGGGCGCGACCTCTCCCGGCTGGAGGACAAGCTCGACTTCTTCCTCGCACTGCGCATGAGCTGAGCTGATCCACTCCCGGGCCGGCCGCACCCGGCCGGGGGCGGCCGACGCGGTTTCAGGACTTTGTGAAAGAGTTCACTCGACCCCTTGGCCGAGCTGGTCCATTCGTGCTCTCATTTCGCCCCAGGGCTCAACGATGTGCTGCTTGCTTGCTTTGGGGAGGGCAATGTGGCGGATACCGCCATGTCGGGTGCCGGAACGACCGGAGGGGACGACCCCCTCCAGCGGGCGATATGGCGGCTGCGTTCGCGCGGCTGTTGGACCGACGCGGCGGCGCTGCTGACACCGCACGCCGAGCACGCCGGGGCCGCCGTGCAGCGCACCGCGCTGCTGGTCGAGCGCTGCCTGTTCACGGGCCAGGGCTGGGCCGAGGCGGAGGACGCGCTGCGGGTCGCCGAGGCGGTCGCCCAGGACGACGACGACCGGGGCGCGGCCGCCTGCGAGCGGGGCCAACTGGCGTACGCGGCCACCGTGCTGGGCGTCCGGGACCGGGCCGACGAGGCCCGCTCGGCGCTGGGCCGGGCGGCTGCGCTGCTGTCCCCGGGCTCCCGGACCAGGCCGCTGATGGACTTCCGCCGCGGGCTCGTCGCCGAGCACCTGGCGGACGCCCCGCAGTCGGCCCGGCCCGCCTACCGGCGGGCGCACGCCGGGGCACTGGTCCACGGGGACACGCTGCTGCTGTCGTTCACCTGGCGCCACCTGGCCGCGCTGGCCCTGCGCGACGGCGAGGTGGCGGAGGCCCGCAAGGGGTTCACGGAGTCCCTGCGGATCCGGGAGGAACTGGGATTCCTGATCGGTACGGCCCCGGCGCTGGCGGCGCTGGCGGAGGCAGAACCGGAGCCGGAGGCGGCCCGGCTGCGGGCCGAGGCGCGGCGGCTGTTCCACCTGCTGGGCGGCATCCCGACCTGGCTCGCGGACCAGCTCCAGCCCCCGGCGGCCGCACCCGCACCGGCCGCCTCTTCGCCCGCGCCGGCCGTGCCTTCGCCCGTGTCCCCGCCCGCTCCTTCGCCCGCGGCATAGCACCCGGACCCGTACCGGGGCCGGACCCGGCGCGGGGCCCGGCGGAGCGGCGGGGGCGGACGTCAGGCCGTGGCGCCGGCGAAGTGCTCGCGGACGAGGGACTCGACAACGGCGAGGTCCCCCGCGATCAGCGCCTCCAGCAGCGCCGCGTGCTCCGCCGCGTCGGCGACGAGGTCCGCGCGTCGCACCCGCGGAGCGCCCGGCAGGGGCCACTGCGCGCGGCGGTGGAGCTCCTCCGCCACCTGGACCAGCCGGCTGTTCCCGGCGAGCGCCAGGACCTGGCGGTGGAAGGCCCGGTCCGCGTCCGCGTAGCCGGGTACGTCACCGGCCGCCGCCGCCTCGGCCGTGGCGGCGGCCGCGGGGCGCAGGGCCTCCCAGGCCGCCGGGGGCGCCGTCCGGGCCAGGCGGAGCATGACGGGGACCTCAAGCAGCGCGCGGACCTCGGCCAGCTCGGCCAGGTCCCGCGGGGTGCGCGACAGGACGCGGAAGCCCCGGTTCGGCAGGCATTCCACCGCCCCTTCCACGGCCAGCTGCTGCATCGCCTCGCGCACCGGCGTGGCGGAGACACCGAAGCGCTCGCCCAGGGCCGGGCCCGAGTAGATCCCGCCGGGGACCAGCTCCCCCTCGATCAGCGCCGCGCGCAGGGCGTCCAGGATCTGCCCGCGCACCGAATGGCGCAGTACGCGCCGGGGGCTCCCGGGTGCCTTCTGGGCCGGGATCGACGGGCTCGCCCCTGCGGTGGCCTGGGCCGCTTCGCGCACTCGGTCCTCCTACCGGTCTCGACCACCCGAGGATAGGCGACGCGGCACCCCGCGCCGGGAGGAGACGGATCACCATTGATCAGATAAGGTAAGGCTTACCTGTTAACGATCGCGTGATTCGGTGGTTCGTCATGACTGTCATGGCTTCCGTCGGTGCACCCAGTGCCCCGCCGAGCGTCAGTTCCGCCCCGACCGGCTCTCCGGTGACGGGCGCGTACGCACGGCTGGGCGAGGTCTTCAGCGGGCTGCGAGTGACCGAGCTCGCCGCGCACGAGCCCGCCCCCCGCGGTGCGGGATGGGTCGGCGCGGACGAGCTCTCGGCGGGCGGCGCCGCCCTGGACGCCTTCCTCGCCTGGGACAACGCCCAGGTGCTGAGGGACTACGGGCAGCAGGCCCGCCCCGACGTCATCGCCAGTTTCGGGCTGCACCGGTACGCGTGGCCCGCCTGCCTGCTGATCACCCTGCCGTGGTTCCTGCACCGGCGGGTGCCCCGGTTCCCGGCCGCCGACGTCTCGTTCCACCGGACGCTGGGCCGCATGGCCGTCCGCGTGGAGCGGTTCGCCTGCCTGCCGGACGACCCGGCGGCCGCCCTCCCCGGCGCTCGTGTCGTGCCCGACGAGGCCGCGCTGCGCGACGAGGTGCGTGCCGCGGTGGCCGAGCACCTGGGACCGGTGCTGGAAGGTTTCGGCCCGCGCATGCGGCGCGGCCGCCGGGCCCTGTGGGGCATGGCCACCGACGAGGTCGTGGAGAGCCTCTGGTACCTCGGGCACCTGCTCGGCGAGGAGGAGCGGGCCATGGCCGAGCTGGAGGCCCTGCTGCCCGGCTCCACCGCCCCGTACACCGGGAGCGCGGGCTTCCGCACGCTCACCGGGCCGGACGGCACGGCGCTGCCCACGCGGGACCGGGCCAGCTGCTGCTTCTTCTACACGATCCGTCCGGAGGACACCTGCGTGACCTGCCCCCGGACCTGCGACGCGGACCGCGTCGCCCGGCTCACGGCGTCCGCCACCGCCTGAACCCACCCGCACGGGTGACCGTAATCGAACTGGATTCCCAGCCCAGGAAGGCCAGTTCGAACTACAACACCCTATCCGGCGGGCCCCGCCCCCCGTTGGCGTCCACTTGTCCCGAAAACCGCGTGCACGACCGGCCCGCTGCGCCACTATGGCGCCCGGAAAGCCGCATTCGCGAGGCAAGGGACATCCGCATGAGACTGACCGACATATCGCTGGACTGGCTGCTGCCCGGCAGCCTGCTGATCCTGGGCGTACTTGCGGCAGTTGCGGTACTGGCCCGGGGCAAGCGGGAGAGCGAGAAGGCCGCGGCCGAGGACAGCTGGGAACGCAGCGAGGAACGCAGACGGCGCAAGGAAGCCGTCTACGGAACCGCCTCGTACGTCCTGCTCTTCTGCTGCGCGGCGGTCGCCGCCGCGCTCTCCTTCCACGGGCTGGTCGGCTTCGGCCGGCAGAACCTCAACCTCACCGGGGGCTGGGAGTACCTGGTTCCCTTCGGCCTCGACGGCGCCGCGATGTTCTGCTCGGTGCTCGCGGTGCGCGAGGCCAGCCACGGGGACGCGGCACTCGGCTCCCGCATGCTGGTCTGGCTGTTCGCGGGCGCCGCCGCCTGGTTCAACTGGGTGCACGCCCCCAGGGGACTCGGCCACGACGGGGCGCCGCAGTTCTTCGCCGGGATGTCGCTCTCGGCGGCCGTCCTCTTCGACCGCGCCCTCAAGCAGACCCGCCGGGCGGCTCTGCGCGAGCAGGGGCTGATCCCCCGGCCGCTGCCGCAGATCCGGATGGTCCGCTGGCTGCGGGCCCCCCGGGAGACCTTCGGCGCGTGGTCGCTGATGCTGCTGGAAGGGGTTCGCACCCTCGACGAGGCCGTGGACGAGGTGCGCGAGGACAAGAAGGAGAAGGAGCAGGACCGCCACCGCCGGCGGGAGCAGCACCGGCTGGACCGCGCGCACATCAAGGCACTGGGCCGCCAGAACCGGGCTTTCGGCCGGGCACGCGCCCGCGAGGGCGACATGCCGGGGCTGGCCCCCGGAACGGGCTCCGCGCCGGTCGGCGCGGAGCCGGCCATACCGGACCAGGGACACCTGCCATCACTTCCGAGGCTGCCCCTGGGCGGGGGCTCCGGCCGGCCCTCCCTCCAGGCCGTGAACCGAACCGAGTCCCTTGAGGTCACCGGCCCCCGCACGGTGGACCTCACCGCCGAGGACGACACCCAGACCATTCCCCGGCTCGACTCACTGGAGCGCAAACTGAAGGATCTGGAGCAGCAGTTCGGCTGACGAGGCCGGCCGCGGCGGCGTCCCCGACTCCGCCCGGCCGCCGGACTCCCGTCGCGACCCGGAGGGCCCGCCGCTCAGGCGGGTCCTCCGTCGTACGCCCCGCCGCGGGCGCCCTCCAGCTCGAACCACACCACCTTGCCGTCCGGAGCCGGCGCCTCCACACCCCAGGCGTCGGCGAGCGCCTGCACCAGCGCCAGTCCCCGGCCGTGCGTACCGTCGTCGGCGGTCGGTACGTGCGGCCGGGGCCTGCGGGCGGCGTAGTCCCGGACCTCCACCCGGAGCCGGGCGGCGCAGAGGATCACGCTCACCTCGGCCCCTTGGTCGGTGTGGACGAGGGCGTTGGTCACGAGCTCGGTGATCAGCAGCTCCGCCGCCTCGGCGGCGTCGGCCCTGCAGCGGTGGCGCATCAGCTCCCGCAGGGCCCGGCGGACCTCGCCCACCGCTTTCAGGTCGGCCCGGCGCACGCTCCGGGTGATCCGCAGCGCGTCCACGCCTCCCCCGTCCTCGGCGGCGGACGGCTCACGCGGTGCCGGCTGCCCTCTCTTTCCCAGCTTCCCGGTCTTCGCCCCCACCCGCACGGCGATGTACCTCCCCCGTCAGTCCTCCCGAACAGATCGACCCCTCGAACAGGCCTACGGGATGCATGCCCCCCGGACCGGTCCGCACTCCTTCGGGCTTACGGGCGGGGCACGTTGCGGAGGTTGGACCGGGCCATTTGGAGCATCCGCCCCACTCCCCCGTCCAGCACGATCTTGCTGGCGGAGAGTGCGAATCCGGTCACCATGTCGGCGCTGATCCTGGGCGGGATCGACAGGGCGTTGGGATCGGTCACCACGTCCACCAGGGCGGGCCCCTTGTGCCGGAAGGCGTCCTTCAAAGCGGCTGTGAGCTGCTTGGGCTTCTCCACGCGGACCCCGTACGCGCCCGCCGCGCGGGCGATCGCGGCGAAGTCCGGGTTCTTGTTCGTGGTCCCGTAGGAGGGCAGGCCGGAAACCAGCATCTCCAACTCGACCATTCCGAGCGATGAGTTGTTGAAGAGGACCACTTTGACGGGCAGGTCGTACTGCACCAGGGTGAGGAAATCTCCCATCAGCATCGAGAAGCCGCCGTCACCCGACATCGACACCACTTGACGGTTGCGGTCGGTGAACTGTGCGCCGATGGCCTGCGGGAGGGCGTTGGCCATGGAGCCGTGACTGAAGGAGCCGATGATGCGGCGCTTGCCGTTCGGGGAAAGATAGCGCGCCGCCCACACATTGCACATGCCGGTGTCGACGGTGAACACGGCGTCCTCGTCCGCGAGTTCGTCGAGCACCGAGGCGACGTACTCGGGATGGATCGGCGTGTGCTTCTCCACCTTCCGGGTGTAGGCCTTGACCACGCCCTCCAGCGCGTCCGTGTGCTTCTTCAGCATCCGGTCGAGGAAGCGCCGGTCGGTCTTGGCCCTGACCCGGGTGTTCAGAGCGCGCAGCGTCTCCCGTACGTCTCCCCAGACGGCCAGGTCCAACCGGGAGCGGCGGCCGAGGTGCTCGGGCCTGATGTCCACCTGGACGATCTTCACGTCGTCGGGCAGGAAGGCGTTGTACGGGAAGTCCGTGCCGAGCAGGATCAGCAGATCGCACTCGTGCGTGGCCTCGTAGGCCGCGCCGTAACCGAGCAGTCCGCTCATCCCCACGTCGTACGGATTGTCGTACTGAATCCACTCTTTACCGCGCAGGGCGTGCCCCACGGGTGCCTTGACCCGGCCGGCGAACTCCATCACCTCGGCGTGCGCGCCGGCGGTCCCGCTGCCGCAGAAGAGGGTGACCTTGTCGGCCTCGTCGACGAGCCGGACCAGCTTCTCGATCTCCCCCTCGCCGGGGCGCACCGTCGGCCGGGCCGTGACGAGCGCGTTCTCCACGGCCTTGTCGGGTGCCGGGAGGGAGGCGATGTCACCGGGCAGGGCGACCACGCTCACCCCGCTGCGGCCGATGGCGTGCTGCACGGCCGTCTGGAGCAGGCGCGGCATCTGCCGGGGGTTGGAGATCAGCTCGCTGTAGTGGCTGCACTCGCGGAAGAGCTGGTCGGGGTGGGTCTCCTGGAAGTAGCCCAGCCCGATCTCGCTGGAGGGGATCTGCGAGGCCAGCGCGAGGACGGGGGCCATCGACCGCTGCGCGTCGTACAGGCCGTTGATCAGATGCAGGTTGCCGGGGCCGCAGGAGCCCGCGCACGCGGCGAGGCGGCCGGTGATCTGGGCCTCGGCGCCCGCCGCGAAGGCGGCCGTCTCCTCGTGCCGGACCTGGATCCACTCGATGCCGTCGGTCCGGCGGATCGCGTCCACCACGGGGTTGAGGCTGTCGCCGACGACTCCGTACATCCGGCGCACGCCGGCGCGCACGAGGATGTCGACGAACTGTTCCGCCACATTCTGCTTGGCCATGAGGGGGGCACCCTTCGCGGTCTCCGGTCCTGTCCTGCGAGACGTGTGCCTCCCATCCAGCCACGTATGCGCCGGTTACGCCTCCCAGACGGCGGCGGCGGTGCGGTCGTCGGCGTAGCCCTTGAGGCGGAGCTGGACGTCCGCGAGGAAGGCCGCCAGGCCGGGCGGCTCGGGCTCGGCCCAGCGCGCGGCGAGCTCGGCCGACAGCACCGCTTCCTCCCGCATCGGCTCGGCGAGACCGCCGGTGCACAGCAGCAGGATGTCGCCGGGTCGGGCCACGGACGCGCGGAAGCGGAACTCCGCCGGCTCGGCGGGGGCGGCGGCCGGTCCCGCGGGTGCGGTGGGCGTGGGTGCGGCGGGTGCGGTGGCGGCGGGTGCGGACTCCTCCGTCCCGGCCTGTTCCAGGTCCTGCCAGCGGCCCTCGCGGAGCCGGAAGAGCCCGCCCGCGCCGACGCCGAAGCAGACCCGGGTCCGGCACCGCGGGTCCACCGGCAGGAGCAGTCCGCGCATGCCGGCCGAGTACGCGGACTCCGGGAGCCCCAGCTCGGCGGCCCGGGCGCGCAGCCGCCCGTACCCCCGATCGGTGAGCCGCTGGAGCCCGGAGCGCAGGGCGTCGCGCCGGCCGGCCCGGATGTCCTCGGCCAGCCGCTCCTGGCTGCGCCCGACGGCCGCCGCGACCGTGCGGCACAGTTCGGCGGCGGCCTCCGCCGCGCCGGGAGCGGCCCGGTCGCCACCGGCGAGGGCGACGAGGACCAGGGCGTCGTCGCCGCTGCCGAAGCGGGCGGTGAGCAGGAAGTCCCGGCGGACCTCGCCGCGGAAGCGGGCGGAGTCCCCGCGTAGCGAGGCGGCGCGCAGGGTGTAGGTGCCGTAGCGCGCGCCCTCCAGGACGGTGTCCGGGGTCAGGGCGTGGACGGCGGCCGGATCGGCGGGCGGCAGCGCTCCCGGCTCGGCGGCGTAGGTGGGGGCGCGGTCGCCCAGGTGCCGTACCTCGGGCCTGGCGGCGGGCGGTCCCGGGGCCGCCGGGGGCTCCGCCGGCGGTGCGTGGGCGGCCTCGCGCGGCGCGTCCCAGCGCCGTACCGGCGGCTCGGACTCCGTCTCGGACCAGGGTCCGGGCGCCGGTACGGGCGGCACGTGGACACCGCCGAGCGCGTACCCGGTCACACCGCCCTCCCGGGGGTCCCGGGGCGGCGGCAGTACACCGTGGGGAACCCCGGCCGGACGCGGGGGCGGCGGTCCCGCCGCGGGCACGGCGGACGCGGGCGGGGGTGTCTCGGACGCAGCCGACCGGAATCCGCGGGGCGGCGTCGGAGGGACGGCATCGGCGGAAGGCCGGAACCCGGACGCAGGCGCAGGCGGGGATCCGGGATCGGCCGGCAGCGGGAACCCGGGCGGCGGCGGAACGGAGTCGGCGGCCGGGCGAAACCCGGGCGGAGGCGGGGGGACAGGGTCGGCGGTCGGCCGGAACTCGGGCGGCGGCGGGGGGAACGGCGGCGGAGCCTGCCGGTCGTCCTGCGCGCGCGCCGGCGGGGTCTGGGCGCGGCGGGGCTGCGGCAGGACCGGCTCCGGCGCGAGCGGCGGGCGCTCCGTGCCGCCGGACCGGGCCTCGGGAACCGTGGCGGGCCCCGGTCGCCCGGGAGCCGGGGCCGTCGGCAGGCCCGGCGCGCCCGGCGCGCCCGGCGCGCCCGGCGCGCCCGGCGCCGAGTCCGTCACGACCACCGCCGCCGAGCGGAAGCGGTTGTCCAGCGTGTCCCCCGGATCGGGCTCCGTTCCCGGGTCCGGGTCCTCGTAGAGCTTCTGCCACCAGTCGTCCGCGCCCGCGCCCTGCTGACTCATGCCCTCATTCTCGGCCTCCCGCCGGGGCGGAAAACGCGAAACGCGCGAAATGGGTCCGCCGGACCGCCGCCCGGTCGACCCTGGCCGTGCGACCCGTACGCACTGGCGGATGCCGTACGCCCGCGCGGCCGTCGGGGTGATCCGGGCGCCCCTCGCGCCGGTCGGTTCGACCCTCAGGTATGCCGGCTCGGCCTCGGTCCCGTGCCGACCGCCGTCAACACGCCCGCCGCGTGGCCCTCTTGCTGCGTCCCCGTCATGAACCCGCCTGCGGGGAAGCTGCTCGAAACCGGCCGGCCCCGCGTGCCGCGCGGCTCGCTTCCGGCGGCGGACGGTGGTGCCGCGGTGGCCTCGCCCTTACCGAAGGGCGGGGGTGCGGCGATGATGGCCGCGGCGGGTTCGCGCCGTGGCCGCTTCCCGCCAGGCGCAGCGCAGAGAGAGCGGGTGGACGGGTTGTTGGGTGCGATAGGCCTGGACGAGGGCCAGGAGTCGGCGTACCGGACGCTGGTGGCGTTGGGCGCGGCCGAAGTGCCCGATCTGGCGCACCGGCTGGCCCTGCCGGTGCCGCAGGCCGAGCGGGCCCTGCGGCATCTGGAGCGGCAGGGCCTGGCCGCACGGTCCTCGGCGCGGCCGGGCCGGTGGGTGGCGGCCCCGCCCGGGGTGGCTCTGGGCGCCCTCCTCACCCGGCAGCGGCACGAGTTGGAGCAGGCGGAGCTGGCGGCGGCGCTGCTCGCGCAGGAGTACCGGGCGGAGGCGTCCGAGCCGGCCGTGCACGACCTGGTGGAGGTGGTGCAGGGCGCCGGCGCCGTCGCGCACCGCTTCCACCAGCTCCAGCTGGGCGCGGTGGAGGAGGTGTGCGCGCTGGTCAGCGGCCGGCCGCAGGGGGCGACGGGCACCGACAACGAGGCCGAGGACCGGGCGGCCGCGCGCGGGGTCGCGCACCGGGTGGTGATCGAGCGGGAGGTACTGAGCCTGCCGCGCGGCATCCGGGAGGTGTCGACGGCGCTGGCGCGGGGTGAGCGGGTGCGGGTGACGGGCCAGGTCCCGGCGAAGCTGGTCATCGCGGACCGGACGCTGGCGATGGTGCCCCTGGTCTCGCGCGGCGCGGAGCCGTCGGCGCTGGTGGTGCACGCGTCGGGCCTGCTGGAGTCCCTGCTGGGGCTGTTCGAGGCGGTGTGGCGGGAGTCGCTGCCGCTGCGGCTGGGCGCGGCCGGCACGGCGGAGGAGTCCGGGGGCACCCCCGACGCGACGGACCTGGAGATCCTGTCGCTGCTGCTGGCGGGTATGACGGACGCGAGCGTGGCCAAGCACCTGGAGCTGGGCCTGCGGACGGTGCAGCGGCGGGTGAAGGGGCTGATGGAGCTGTCCGGGGTCACGACGAGGCTCCAGCTGGGCTGGCACGCGTACGAGCGGGGCTGGGTGGCCCGATAGCCTCCCGTCGGTCACGCTGAGCAGATGGATCTGCCTCAGCTGCTCCTGGTGGGGCTGGTGCTCCTGCTCGGTGCGCTCGGGGTGATGGTCCCGGGCGTGCCGGGGACCTGGCTGGTGTGGGCGGGGCTGCTGTGGTGGGCGCTGCACGAGCGGTCGTCGGTGTCCTGGACTCTGCTGGTCGCGGCGACGGCCCTGCTGCTGGTGGTTCAGGTGGTGAAGTGGCTCCTCCCACCGCGCCGGCTGCGGGGGGTGGGCGTGACCCCCAGGGCGGCGGTCTTCGCGGGTTCGGGGGCGCTGCTGGGCTTCGTACTGATCCCGGTCCTGGGCGCGGTCCCGGGCTTCGTCGGCGGCATCTACCTGTGTGAACGGCTCCGGCTGGGCAGCCGCGGCGATGCGTGGGCGTCCGTGCGCGCGGTGATGCGGGCGGTGGGGACGAGTGTGCTGGTGGAGCTGTTCGCGTGCCTGCTGCTCCTGGCCGCCTGGCTGGCCGCGGTCCTGACGCGTCCGTGACACCGCCCGGCCGAGCGCCGCGGGCTGCCGAGCCCGGGCGCGGGCCTGTCAAGCCCCGACTTCCCGGGTCGTGACCCGGGGCCCGCGGGCGGGGCTCAATGGAGTTCCGCCCGCGGGCCGGCCCCCGGCCCGGCGGCACCACCCCCTCACCCCCGCGAAGGCCCCCATGACCGTCACCCGGACCCGCCGCCTCGTCCTCCGCCTGATCGCGACCGCCTCGGCGGCCGTGGGCGTCTCCCTGTCCTCCCCCGCGCCCGCGTCCCGGGGCCCGGAGCCCGGTCGGGGGCCCCGTACGGGGGCGCCCCCGTACGGGGGCGGGCCCCCGGCGCGGGCTCAGGCCCGACCGCGGCGCTTCGCCGCGTAGTTCGCGCGGCCCTCCGCCATCCGCAGGCGGCCCTCGCGGCGGATCTCCGAGCGGAGCCGCGCGTCCGTCTTGGCCACGATCCGCTGGTTCTCCCGCAGCAGTTTCCGGTAGCTGTCCAGGCGCCGCTCCGCCAGGTCCCCGGCGTCCAGTGCGGCCAGTACCGCGCACCCCGGTTCCGCCTCGTGCGCGCAGTCGTGGAAGCGGCAGCGTCCCGCGTAGTCCTCGATCTCCGAGAACACCTGGCCGACCCCGACCTCCGCGTCCCACAGGCCGACGCCGCGCAGCCCGGGGGTGTCGATGAGGACTCCCCCGCCCGGCAGCGCGAGGAGGTTGCGGGTCGTCGTCGTGTGGCGGCCCTTGCCGTCGACCTCGCGGGCCTCCTGCACCTCCATCACGTCCTCCCCCAGCAACGCGTTGGCCAGCGTGGACTTCCCGGCGCCGGAGATGCCGAGCAGCACGCTGGTACCGCCCCCGACGACGTCGGCGAGGACGTCCATGCCGGCCCCCGTGCGGGAGGACACGGTGAGCACCTGTACGCCCGGCGCGGCGGTCTCCACGTCCTGTACGAGATACCCGAGCGAGGCCGGGTCCGGGATGAGGTCCGCCTTGGTCAGTACGACCAGCGGCCGCGCGCCCGACTCCCAGGCCAGGGCCAGGAAGCGCTCGATGCGCCCCAGGTCCGGATCGACGGCGAGGGAGACGGCGATGATCGCGTGGTCGACGTTCGCGGCGAGGATCTGCCCCTCGGACCGCTTGGAGGAGGTGGACCGGACGAAGGCGGTCCGGCGCGGCAGGTACGCCTTCACGTAACGCGGGTTCCCGGCCGCCTCGACGGCCGCCCAGTCACCGGTGCAGATCACCCGCAGCGGGTCGTGCGGGGTCACGAACGCGGTGTCGGCGCGGACGACGCCGTCCGCCGTCATGACATCGCACTGGCCCCGGTCGACCCGGACGACCCGGCCGGGCACCAACCCCTGTGCGGCGTAGGGGGCGAACTCGGCCTGCCACGCGTCGTCCCACCCGAAGGGGGCGAGGGGCACGGAGGACGAGGAGAGGGAAGAGGAAGGAGAAGCGGAGAAAGACAAGGGAAACCCTTCACAGGGCGGCCCCGGCAGCGCGCGCTCGCTCAGCGGCGGCGGGCGTAAAGGTGTGAGGTCAGCCGGAGACCACGGAAGTGACATCGATGGACTTCTGAGTGCGGGCAGCGCCCTGCGTCACGACAGTCATCAATGAACTCACCTCCGGGTCAGCACAAGCCGAAGTCCGCGCCGATCGGCGGGAACACGCTCACCGTAACAAGCGGGAGCGGGGCCGGGCCACCTCTTTTTCCGGTGTACCGAATGGGTGGGCGGCGGCGGGGTGTCCGAAACGTTCAAGACGGCCGTGTGCCGGTCTGGCTAGCCTGCCGGCATGACTCCACGACTCGACATGATCGGCATGGTCGTCTCCGACATGGCCGCCTCGCTCGCCTTCTACCGCCGCCTGGGGCTGGACGTTCCGGCCGGCGCCGAGCAGCAGCCGCACGTGGAGGCCGTCCTGCCCGGCGGGCTGCGCATCGCCTGGGACACGGAGGAGGTCATCCGCTCCTTCGACCCCGGATGGACCCCGCCCGCCGGGGAGGGCCGCCGGGACCTGGCCTTCCTGTGCGGGTCGCCCGCCGAGGTGGACGCGCTGTACGCCGAGTTGACCGCCGCCGGGCACCCCGGACACCTGGAACCGTGGGACGCCTTCTGGGGGCAGCGCTACGCCGTCGTCCTGGACCCGGACGGCTGCGGGGTCTCCCTGTTCGCCCCCGCCGCAGCCCCGGCCGCGCCCCCCGTGTAGGCGCGCAGCGTGGTCCCCGCCAGGGCCCGTACCTCCCGGGCGAGGTGGGCCTGGTCGGCGTAGCCGGCGACGGCGGCGACCTCGGCGTACGGCAGTCCCGCGCGGGCCCGCGCCAGCGCCCCGCGCAGCCGCAGGATGCGGCCGAGGGTCCGGGGGCCGTACCCGAACGCGTCGAGGGAGCGCCGGTGCAGTTGGCGCGGCCCCAGCCCCACCGCGCGCGCGATGTCCGCGACGGCGGAGCCGGCCCGCAGCCCGGCCACGATCTCGGCGGCCAGCGGGTCGGGCGGCGCGGCCCCGGCGGCGCGGCGGGCGACCAGCGCCTCCAGCCCCGTACGGGGGTCCGCGCTCGCCTCGACCGGCCCGGCCAGCCGGCGCACCTCACGCGCGGGCCACAGGTCCGTCAGCTCCACCCGGCCGTCCCGCACCGCGTGCGCGGGTACGCCGAGCAGCGCGGGCGCGGTGCCGGGTGGGAGCCGGATCCCGGCGAAGACCCCGCCCGGGACCTCCCCGGCGGGATGCGGGCGGGTGTCCGGCCCCGCCACCAGCAGCCGCCCGTCGACCCACAGCAGGTCCATGCACCCGTCGGGCAGTACGGTCCCGCCCGCCCCCGCGGCCCGCCACAGCACGGCCCCGGGCACGGTCGCCGACGGCGCTTCCTCGTACACCCCTCCAGGCTAAGGCCGTCGCTCAGCTGCGGGCCGTCTCTTTCGGAGCAGGCCCGGCGCGCCTCGGCGGGGCCGGGGACGGCCGGTGCAGGATCGGTGGGCGGCGGCGCGGACCCGGGCCGCACGCACTGCCCCCCGCTCCGTGGAGGTCCGGACGTGAGACTGCCCGACGCCCCGCCGGAGCCCGACGCCCAACCGCCGGACCCCGACGCCCCCTCGGCCCGCGTTCCCGCCCCCGGGGCGGCGACATGAGCGGCGACGGCGGCGACGCTCCCGCCGGCCGGTACGGGGAGGCGGTGTTCCGGCCCGAACAGGCGGGCGAGGACGACCGCATCGACCTCGGCGCGCTCGCCTACGACGACTTCACCCTGGCGCGGCTGCGCGCGCTGGGCGCGGGCCCCGGCTGGCGCTGCCTGGACGTGGGGGCGGGCACGGGTACCGTCGCCCGCCTCCTCCTGGAGCGGGCCGGTGTGGCGGAGGTCCTCGCCGTCGATCGCGACACGCGTTTCCTCCGGGCGCACCCTCTGCCCGGCCTCACCGCCCTGGACGCGGACATCACCGCGCCGGGGTTCGCGCCCGGCCGGTTCCAGCTGGTCCACGCCCGGTTCGTCCTGATGCACCTGCGCGACCGGGAGCGGATGATCGGCACGCTCGCCTCCCTGCTGGCCCCCGGCGGCGTGCTGGTGATCGGCGACGCCGTCGACCTGACTACCCCGGCGGCGCCCACCACGGCGTACCACCGGGCGATGCGGGCCATGTGGGAAGGGCTCCGGGACACCTTGGGGACCGACGTCTCGCGGGTACCGGACTACCCGCGGCAGCTCCAGGAGGCCGGTCTCACGTCCGTGGGGGCGGAGATCCACGTCCCCCCGCTGCTGCCGGGCAGCCCCATCAGCCGTTTCTGGGCCGGTACGTGGGACCGCGCGCGGGGGTCGATGACGGCCACCGGACTGGTCGACGACGCGACCGTCGACGCGGCGATCCGCTACCTGGACTCGCCGGACTGCGCGGCGCTCTCCCCGGGCCTGCTCACCGCCTGGGGGGTGCGGAGCCCGCGCTGAGCGAGCGGTGACGGCGGGCGGTGACGGCCTGCGGTGACGGCGGCCGGTGACCGCGAGCGGTGACGGCGGGCGGTGACGGCCTGCGGTGACGCCCCCGCGGCGTGGGCGTGCGCAGGCCCTCCCGGGCCCCCGCCCGGCCCTTCAGTGCTTGCGCAGCCGCGCCGAGTAGTCCTCCGGCGGCAGGAACTTCGACCACCGCTCCGGGAACTCCGACGGCATCCCCTCGTCCTCGTCGTCCTCCGACTCGCCCTCCGCCATCGCCCGCCAGGCCGCGGCCCGCGCGATGAGCTGCGCGGCCTCCAGCTCGCGCGCCCGCTCGTTTGCCTCGCGCGCCGCGGCCGTGGCCACCGACGGCCAGACCCGGTCGATGGCGGCGTTCACGGCCGCGCCGACCAGCACGGCGAAGGCCGAGATGCCGATCCACAGCAGCACGGCCACCGGCGCCGCCAGCGATCCGTAGATCGTCGGGCCCTCGACGGTGTTGGTCAGGTAGATCCGCAGCAGGAACGAGCCCACCACCCACATGGCGAGGGCCACGAGCGCGCCCGGCACGTCCTCGATCCACGGCGAGCGCACCGGGACGGACACGTGGTACAGCGTGGTCAGGAAGGCGATGGACAGCAGCGTGACGGTCGGCCAGTACAGGACCGCGATCACTTCCGTGCCCCAGGGCACCAGCCGCACCACCGCGTCCGGTCCGACGACCATCAGCGGCAGCACGATCGCCCCGATCAGCAGGGCCACCATGTAGAGCAGGAAGGCCAGCAGCCTGGTCTTGACGATGCCGCGCTGCCCGTCGAGCCCGTACATCACGGTGATGGTGTCGATGAAGACGTTCACCGCGCGGGAGCCCGACCACAGGGCGACGGCGAAGCCGAGCGAGATCAGGTCGGGGCGGCCGGGCCGGGTGACGTCGTCGAGCAGGGGCCTGGCGATGTCGTTGACACCGCGGTCGGACAGGACCGTGCCCACCGCGCGCAGGATGTTCTCCTCGATGCTGGACACGGTCTGGGTGTCGGTCCAGCCGTCCACGTAGCCGAGCAGGCCCAGCAGGCCGAGGAAGAGTGGGGGCAGCGAGAGCAGGGTGAAGAAGGCCGCTTCGGCGGCGAGTCCGAGGATGCGGTACTCGATGCACGAATTGACGGTGTCCTTCAGGAGCAGCCAGGTCATCTTCCGCTTGGAGACGTTGCGGTAGAGGGCGCGGGCCCGGTGGAGCCGTCCTGGGATCCGCTCGGGTGTTTCTTTTGCTGGCTGCACGTCCTTACGGTATCCGCATGGCAGCCACCACCCACACAGTCAGCAACCAGGCCCCGCCCCTGGTGGGCCACGACGTCTACGGAGGCGACCGGGCACTCACCGAGGGCGTGGAGCGGCACCTCGCCGCCGCGAAGCCCGAACTGCGCGGCGAGGTACGGGAGGAACTCACGGCGCTCGGGCTCGCCGCGGGCTCGGCGCAGGCCCAGGAGTGGGGCGCGCAGGCGAACGAGAACCCGCCGAAGCTGCGCACGCACGACCGGTACGGGAACCGCGTCGACGAGGTCGACTTCCATCCGGCCTGGCACCGGCTGCTGGGGCACGCCGTGACATCCGGGCTGACGGACGCCTGGGGCCGGCCCGCGGGGCACCTGCGCCGCGCCGCCGGGTTCTTCGTCTGGTCGCAGGCCGAGTCGGGGCACGGGTGCCCGGTCTCGATGACGCACGCCGCCGTGCCGGCGCTGCGGACCGATCCGGAGCTGGCGGCCGAATGGGAGCCCCGGCTGACCTCGCACGTGTACGAGGAGGGGCTGCGGCCGGCCGCGCGGAAGGCCGGGGTGCTCTTCGGTATGGGGATGACGGAGAAGCAGGGGGGCAGCGACGTCCGGGCGAACACGACGGCCGCCGTGCCGCTGGACGCCTCCGGTGAGTACCTGCTGACCGGGCACAAGTGGTTCTGCTCGGCGCCGATGTGCGACGGCTTCCTGGTACTGGCCCAGGCGCCGGGCGGGCTGACCTGCTTCCTGGTGCCGCGGGTGCTGCCCGACGGCACGCGCAACGTCTTCGCCCTCCAGCGGTTGAAGGACAAGCTGGGGAACCGGTCGAACGCGTCGAGCGAGGTGGAGTTCGACCGGACCTGGGCGCGGCGGGTGGGCGAGGAGGGCCGGGGGGTGCGGACCATCATCGAGATGGTCGCGGCGACCCGGCTGGACTGCGTGATCGGCTCGGCCTCGCTGATGCGGCAGGCGCTGACCCAGGCGGTGCACCACGCGGAGCACCGCTCCGCTTTCGGAGCGCCGCTCATCGACCAGCCGCTGATGCGCAACGTGCTCGCCGACCTCGCGCTGGAGTCGGAGGCCGCCACCACGTTGACGCTGCGCCTGGCGGCCGCCTACGACGCCGGCACCGAGCAGGAGAAGGCCTTCCTGCGCCTGGCGGTACCCGCGGCCAAGTACTGGGTGACCAAGCGCTGTACGCCGATGGTCGCGGAGGCCCTGGAGTGCCTGGGCGGCAACGGCTACGTCGAGGAGTCCGGTCTGCCGCGCCTGCTGCGCGAGTCCCCGCTGAACTCCATCTGGGAGGGATCGGGCAACGTCCAGGCCCTGGACGTACTGCGGGCGCTCCAGCGGGAGCCGCAGGCCCTCGGCGCGTTCCTGGAGGAGATCGGCCTGGCCCGGGGCGCCGACCACCGGTTGGACGCGGCCGTGCGGAACCTGCTCACGGACCTCGCGGATCTGGAGGGTATCGAGGCGCGGGCCCGCCGCGTCGTGGAGCGGATGGCACTGGTGCTCCAGGGGTCACTCCTGGTCCGCTGGGCGCCGCCGGAGGTCGCGGACGCGTTCTGCGCCTCGCGGCTGGGCAGGGACTGGGGCGCGGCCTTCGGCACGCTGCCGCACAGCCTGAACCTGGGCGCGGTGGTGGAACGGGCTCGGATCGCGGGCGGGGGCCCGGTCCCCAAACCGCCCCGCTCCGGGATCCGGACCCGTTGACCGGGATCAGGGGTGGCACCGCGCCGACTCGGCACCACCCCTGGTCCCAGAAGCCCCGAGGAGGAGCTGTCACGCCGCTGGGCGGCGTCCGCACAGTTTCGGTCGCGCGACCGGGACTTGGCGAGAGTTGCATACCGTTGCAACCTTGAGTCGGAGGTCGCCCTCCGGGGGCGCCGTGGGAGACGGCACCCGCGGACCACCGGGGCGGCCTGCGCCGCACGTCCTGTTCGCACGGGGAGGTTCCGGTGGCCCACACCGCAGGCAGCACGGTCGACGTGGCACGTATCTCGGCCATGGACGCGCGGGACGCCGCCCGTCTGCTCAAGGGCGTACGGGCGGCCGCCCTGGCCGGGGACCGGCCGCCGGCCGCGCCGCGACCGGAGATCGCCGAGTCCTGGCGGCGGATGCTCGCCGGCGGGGTGCATCCGGACCGGGACGCCCGCTCGCGGATGCTGTCGGCGGCGGAGACCGAGGAGCGGCGGCACGTGTCGCCGCTGCGCGAGGTCCTGCCGGTGCTGCGGGAGGGTCTGCTGCCGGCGCTGGACGAGGCGCTGCACATCATGGTCGTGGCCGACGCGGACGGCCGGCTGCTGTGGCGGGAGGGGCACAGCTCGATCCTGCGCAAGGCGGACCGGTTGGGCTTCGCGGTGGGGGCGGACTGGGACGAGGCCGTGGTGGGCACGAACGGGGTGGGCACCGCCCTGGTGACGCGGCGGCCCGTGCAGGTGTTCTCGGCGGAGCACTTCGTCTCCAGCCACCACGACTGGACGTGCGCGGGGGCGCCGGTGCGGGACCCGCGCGACGGGCGGCTGCTGGGTGTGATCGACGTGAGCGGGCCGCTGGCCACGATGCACCCGGCGACGCTGGCGTGGGTGAGTTCGGTGGCCCGGCTCGCGGAGCGGGAGCTGCGGATCCGCCACCTGGAGTCCCTGGAGCGGCTGCGGACCTTCGCGGCCCCGCTGCTGGCCCGGCTGCCGGGACGGGCGCTGGCGGTGGACGCGGACGGCTGGGCGGCGGCGGTCACGGGCATGGCGCCGGCCGACCGCATCCCGCTCCCGAAGGGGTTCGGCGCCGGACCGGTGTGGGTGCCGCAGCTCGGGGACTGCGTGGTGGAGCCGCTGCCGGGCGGGTGGCTGCTGCGGGTCGAGGAGCACCGTACCGCCGCGGACGGCGGCGGCGCGGAGGGTGCGCGGGGGGCGGGCGGGGGCCGTGAGGGCGCCCGTACGGGACCGGGCCGCCGTACGGGCGCGGCGGCGACGCGGCTCGTCCTGGACCTCAGCCGTCCCGGCGCCTGGACGGCGACGGTGCACGGGGCCGCCGGGAGCTGGTCGCAGGAGCTGAGCCCGCGCCACGCGGAGCTGCTGTTCCTGCTGGCGGACAGCGCGCGGGGGCGCTCGGCGGCGGAGCTGGCCGGGGAGCTGTTCGGCGATCCGACGCGCACGGTGACCGTGCGGGCGGAGCTGTCCCGGGTCCGGCGCTACCTGGCGGGCGTCCTGTCGCACCGACCGTACCGCTTCGCGGAGGACGTGGAGGTGGAGCTGGTCCGGCCCGGGGACCCGGCGTCGCTGCTCCCGCACTCCACGGCCCCCTCGGTGGTCCGGGCCCGCGCGCACGGCGCCGGCGGGGGTCGGGACGGCTGGGCCTGACGCCGGCGGGCTGGGCCTGACGGGGGCGGGCGTGATTCCCTGACCTGCATGAGCACCATCACTCTCACCACCTGGTCCCTGGAGATGACGTCGCCGTCGGACCTCGTCGAGGCGGCCCCGGCGGGCCCCGACGTCACCGTCGTCCGCTCGGAGGTCCCCTCGCCCGAGTTCAGCCGCTTCCTCTACGCCTCCGTGGGCGGGGACATCCACTGGACGGACCGGCTGTCGCTGACCCGCGCGCAGTGGGTGGAGCAGCTGGACCGGCCGGGGGTGGAGACCTGGGTGGCGTACGAGCGGGGCACGCCGGCGGGCTACGTCGAGCTCGACCCCCAGGACGACGGTGTGGTGGAGATCATGTACTTCGGGCTGCTCCCGGACTTCCGGGGGCGCCGGATAGGCGGGCACCTGCTGTCGGTGGGCGTCGCCCGCGCGTGGGACCTGGCGGAGCGCTGGCCGGACCGCGAGCCGACGCGCCGCGTCTGGCTCCACACGTGCAGCCAGGACGGCCCGACGGCCATGGACAACTACCTGCGGCGGGGCTTCAGGCTCTACAGGACGGAGACCGGGTCCACCGAGGAGACCCCGTCCCCGGGCCCCTGGCCCGGCGCGTAGCCCTCGGCCGTACGTCCCGGGCGCGGGCCCGGAGCCGCCGCGCGGGGGCGGGCGGCGGCGGGGTCTGCCGCCCCCCGCGGGCGCGGCGGGGGGCGGCGAAAACCGCCGTACGGCGTGACCCTGATCACGCCATCTCGTCATACGGGACGACTTCGTCCGCATCGTGGACAGTAGTGGACTCCTCCAATCGGCACATGACACGCTTCCGCCATGAATGGAGCTGGAATTGCCTTGGTGAGTCGGCGGCACGTCGACCTCGGCCGCATGTCCAGCGCCATCTGTCCGGCGCGCTGACGGAACCAGCCCCGCCGCACATCGCCGCAGTCCCCGCCGCCGCGGACGCGTCGATCACCCGCTCGCCCCCCGAGGCCGAACACCGCCCTGCCCGCCGGCAATCCCGGACAGGGCGCGGTGACCAGCCACACCCGCTCAGCGTCGCCGACGCGGCAGGGGCGCGCCGTCGCTCCCCCGCCCCTGCCCCGAGCCGCCGAAGAAGGACGTACCGCCATGGCCGCCACCCCCGAAACGCCCGCAGCCGCGCCCGCAGCCGCCGCGCGCCGCAAGACCGGCCGTCACCGCGGTGAGGGCCAGTGGGCCGTCGGACACCACACGCCCCTCAACGGCAACGAGCAGTTCAAGAAGGACGACGACGGTCTCAACGTGCGGACACGCATTGAGACGATCTACTCCAAGGCGGGCTTCGACTCGATCGACCCCAACGACCTGCGCGGCCGCATGCGCTGGTGGGGCCTGTACACCCAGCGCAAGCCCGGGATCGACGGCGGCAAGACCGCGATCCTGGAGCCGGAGGAGCTGGACGACAAGTACTTCATGCTGCGCGTGCGCATCGACGGCGGCCGGCTGACCACCGACCAGCTGCGCGTCATCGGCGAGATCTCCGAGGAGTTCGCCCGCGGCACGGCGGACCTCACGGACCGCCAGAACGTGCAGTACCACTGGATCCGGATCGAGGACGTCCCGGAGATCTGGCGCCGCCTGGAGGCCGTCGGCCTGTCCACCACCGAGGCCTGCGGCGACACGCCCCGCGTCATCCTCGGTTCGCCGGTCGCCGGCATCGCGCGGGACGAGATCATCGACGGCACGCCCGCCATCGACGAGATCTACCGCCGCATCGTCGGCAACCCGGACTTCTCCAACCTGCCCCGCAAGTTCAAGTCCGCGGTCTCCGGCTCGCCGCTGCTCGACGTCGCTCACGAGATCAACGACATCGCCTTCGTCGGCGTGCACCACCCCGAGCACGGCCCCGGCTTCGACGTCTGGGTCGGCGGCGGGCTGTCGACGAATCCCAAGCTCGGCGTCCGGCTCGGCACGTGGGTCTCGCTCGACGAGGTCCCGGACGTCTACGAGGGCGTCATCTCGATCTTCCGCGACTACGGCTACCGCCGCCTGCGCACCCGCGCCCGGCTGAAGTTCCTGGTCGCCGACTGGGGCCCGGCCAAGTTCCGCCAGGTCCTGGAGGACGAGTACCTCAAGCGGAAGCTGACGGACGGCCCCGCGCCCGAGCAGCCCAGCGGCCAGTGGCGCGACCACGTCGGCGTCCACCAGCAGCAGGACGGCCGCTTCTACGTCGGCTTCGCACCGCGCGTCGGCCGGGTCGACGGCGCCACCCTCACCAAGATCGCGGACGTCGCCGAGCAGCACGGCTCCGGCCGCCTGCGCACCACCGCCGAGCAGAAGATGATCGTGCTCGACATCGAGGCGGACCAGGTCGACTCGGTCGTCGCGGCCCTGGAGGCGCTGGACCTGCGGGTCAAGCCGTCCCCGTTCCGCCGCGGCACGATGGCCTGCACCGGCATCGAGTTCTGCAAGCTGGCCATCGTCGAGACCAAGGCGCGCGGCGCCTCGCTGATCGACGAGCTGGAGCGCCGCCTGCCGGACTTCGCCGAGCCGCTGACCATCAACATCAACGGCTGCCCGAACGCCTGCGCCCGTATCCAGGTGGCGGACATCGGTCTCAAGGGCCAGCTGGTCCTGGACGAGCGGGGCAACCAGGTCGAGGGCTACCAGGTCCACCTCGGAGGCGCTCTCGGCCTGGAGGCCGGCTTCGGCCGCAAGGTCCGCGGCCTCAAGGTCACCTCCGCCGGCCTGCCGGACTACGTGGAGCGGGTCGTCACGCGCTTCCAGGAGCAGCGCGAGGACGGCGAGCGCTTCGCCGCCTGGGTGACCCGCGCCGCCGACGAGGCCCTGTCGTGAGCGCAGCGAACGACACGAGGAGCACCGTATGAGCGAGCGAGCCGCCCCGTTCTACTGCCCGTACTGCGGCGACGAGGACCTGTTCCCCCACGAGCAGGGCCACGGCGCCTGGGAGTGCAGGGCCTGCAACCGGGCCTTCCAGCTGAAGTACCTCGGGCTGCTGGCCCGAGGCGTCCGGTCCGACACCGCTGGAGGGGACGAGATATGACGACCATTCAGGACGCCGGGACGGCCGACCTGAGGGAGCTGGCCGAGCGCGCGGGCCGTGACCTGGAGGACGCCTCCCCGCTGGACATCCTGCGCTGGGCGGCCGACACCTTCGGCAAGCGGTTCGCCGTGACCTCCTCCATGGAGGACGCGGTCGTCGCCCACCTGGCGTCCCGCGCCTTCCCCGGCGTGGACGTGGTCTTCCTCGACACGGGCTACCACTTCGAGGAGACCATCGGCACCCGGGACGCGGTCGAGGCCGTGATGGACGTCAACGTCATCACCCTCACCCCGCGCCGCAGCGTCGCCGAGCAGGACGCCGAGCACGGTCCGAGACTGCACGACCGCGACCCGGACCTGTGCTGCGCGCTGCGCAAGGTCCAGCCCCTCGAAGAGGGTCTGACCGCGTACGACGCCTGGGCGACGGGCCTGCGCCGCGACGAGTCCCCGACCCGGGCGAACACCCCGGTCGTCGGCTGGGACGAGAAGCGGCGCAAGGTCAAGGTCTCCCCGATCGCGCGCTGGACCCAGGACGACGTGGACGCCTACGTCGCCGAGCACGGCGTACTCACCAACCCCCTGCTGATGGACGGCTACGCCTCCGTCGGCTGCGCCCCCTGCACCCGCCGCGTGGAACTCGGCGAGGACGCGCGGGCCGGACGCTGGGCCGGACGCGGCAAGACCGAGTGCGGACTGCACGGCTGATGGCACGGCGGATGACGGACAGCGAAGAACTGACGGAGAACCAGATGAGCGTGAGCGACCAGGGCGCCACGGTGTGGCTGACCGGTCTGCCGAGCGCGGGCAAGACCACCATCGCCTACGCGCTGGCCGAGCGGCTGCGCGCCGAGGGCCACCGGGTGGAGGTGCTCGACGGCGACGAGATCCGCGAGTTCCTCTCGGCGGGCCTGGGCTTCAGCCGCGAGGACCGGCACACCAACGTGCAGCGGATCGGCTTCGTCGCCGAACTCCTCGCGAGCAACGGCGTCACGGCGCTGGTGCCGGTGATCGCGCCGTTCGCGGACAGCCGTGAGGCCGTGCGCAAGCGGCACGCCGCCGAGGGCACCCCGTACCTGGAGGTCCATGTGGCCACCCCGGTCGAGGTGTGCTCCGAGCGCGACGTGAAGGGCCTGTACGCCAAGCAGGCGGCGGGCGAGATCTCCGGTCTGACCGGGGTCGACGACCCGTACGAGGCGCCGGAGTCGCCGGACCTCCGTATCGAGTCGCACACGCAGTCCGTGCGGGAGTCGGCTTCGGCCCTGCACGCGCTGCTCACCGAGAGGGGTCTGGCATGACCACCGTCGCCCACCTGCACGGCGAGACGGACGCTCCGTACGCGCTGTCGCACCTGGACGCCCTCGAATCCGAGGCCGTCCACATCTTCCGCGAGGTGGCGGGGGAGTTCGAGAAGCCGGTGATCCTCTTCTCCGGCGGCAAGGACTCCATCGTCATGCTGCACCTGGCGCTGAAGGCGTTCGCGCCGGCGCCGGTGCCCTTCACGCTGCTGCACGTCGACACGGGGCACAACTTCCCCGAGGTGCTGGAGTACCGCGACCGCACGGTCGAGGAGCACGGCCTGCGCCTCCATGTGGCGTCCGTCCAGGACTACATCGACGCGGGCAAGCTGCGCGAGCGTCCGGACGGCACCCGCAACCCGCTGCAGACCCTCCCGCTGACCGAGGCGATCCAGAGCCACCGCTTCGACGCCGTCTTCGGCGGGGGCCGCCGTGACGAGGAGAAGGCCCGCGCCAAGGAGCGGGTGTTCAGCCTCCGCGACGAGTTCTCGCAGTGGGACCCCCGCCGCCAGCGCCCCGAGCTGTGGCAGCTGTACAACGGCCGGCACGCCCCCGGCGAGCACGTCCGGGTCTTCCCGCTCTCGAACTGGACCGAGCTGGACGTCTGGCAGTACATCGCCCGCGAGGGCATCGAGCTGCCGCAGATCTACTTCGCACACGAGCGGGAGGTCTTCCAGCGCAACGGCATGTGGCTGACCGCCGGCGAGTGGGGCGGGCCCAAGCAGGACGAGACGCCCCAGACGCGTCTCGTCCGCTACCGCACCGTCGGTGACATGTCCTGCACCGGCGCCGTCGACTCCGACGCCGCCACGCTGGACGCCGTGATCGCCGAGATCGCCGTCTCCCGGCTCACCGAGCGGGGCGCGACCCGCGCCGACGACAAGATGTCCGAGGCCGCGATGGAAGACCGCAAGCGCGAAGGGTACTTCTAGGATGACCAGCACCACCGAGCAGTTCGCCGACCTGTCGGCGACCACACTGCTGCGCTTCGCGACCGCCGGTTCCGTCGACGACGGCAAGTCCACCCTGGTGGGCCGGCTGCTGCACGACTCCAAGTCGGTCCTGACCGACCAGATGGAGGCCGTGGAGGCCGTGTCCGCCCAGCGCGGCCAGGACGCCCCCGACCTCGCGCTGCTCACCGACGGCCTGCGGGCCGAGCGGGAGCAGGGCATCACCATCGACGTCGCGTACCGCTACTTCGCCACCGCGCGCCGCCGGTTCATCCTCGCGGACACCCCGGGGCACGTGCAGTACACCCGGAACATGGTCACCGGCGCCTCCACGGCCGACCTGGCCGTGGTCCTCGTCGACGCCCGCAACGGCGTCATCGAGCAGACCCGCCGGCACGCGGCCGTCGCCGCGCTGCTGCGCGTGCCGCACGTGGTCCTGGCCGTCAACAAGATGGACCTGGTGGGCTACGAGGAAGCGGTCTTCGCCGCGATCGCCGAGGAGTTCACGGCGTACGCCTCGGACCTGGGCGTCCCGGAGATCACCGCGATCCCGATCTCGGCCCTGGCCGGCGACAACGTGGTGGACGCGTCCGGAAACATGGACTGGTACGGCGGCCCGACGGTCCTGGAGCACCTGGAGACCGTCCCGGTCAGCCACGACCTCACGGCCTGCCCGGCACGCTTCCCGGTGCAGTACGTGATCCGCCCGCAGTCCGCGGAGCACCCCGACTACCGCGGCTACGCGGGCCAGATCGCCTCCGGCGTACTGCGCGTCGGCGAGGCCGTGACCGTGCTGCCCTCGGGCCGCACGAGCGTCATCGCGGGCATCGACGCACTCGGCGGGAGCGTCGACATCGCCTGGGCCCCGCAGTCGGTGACCCTGCGGCTGCGGGACGACATCGACATCTCGCGCGGCGACCTGATCGCGCCGTCCGCGAGCGCCCCGGCCACCACGCAGGACGTCGAGGCGACGGTCTGCCACGTGGCGGACCAGCCGCTGGCCGTCGGCGCCCGGGTGCTGATCAAGCACACGACGCGCACGGTCAAGGCGATCGTCAAGGAGATCCCCTCGCGGCTGACCCTGGACGACCTGTCGCAGCACCCGAATCCGGGGCAGCTGGTGGCCAACGACATCGGCCGCGTCGTCGTCCGCACCGCCGAGCCCCTCGCGCTCGACGCGTACGCCGACTCGCGCCGCACGGGGTCCTTCCTGCTGATCGACCCGGCCGACGGTACGACCCTGGCGGCCGGCATGGCGGGCGAGTCCTTCGCCTCCCAGGCCGAGACGACCGTCCAGGCCGATGAAGAAGGGTGGGACTTCTAGCCCATGCCCGACGACATCTACTCCACCTTCGCGAAAGAGGGCGGCCGCGTCGGCAGCGGCGCCCTCGGCAGCGGCCAGGGAGGGGTGGCGCGATGTGCGTGACGACGTACGCGCACCGCATGCGCGCCCAAGCCCTCCCGCTGCACCCGCCCCTGCCCCACAGACGAAGACATGCGTCGTGACCCCACGGCGCTCCGAGAGGAAACCCTCCCGTGCCTGCCAACGGAACCACCCGTAACACTCTGCGCCGCGGTGTCGTCGCCGCCGCCCTCCCGCTCCTGATCGGTGCGCTCGCCTCCTGCGGCTACGGCTCCGCGGCCAAGAAGGACGAGCCCGGGGACAAGGCCGCCAACGTGGCCGACGCCGGCAAGAAGCTCTCCGCCCCCGAGGTGCGCATCGGCTACTTCCCGAACCTGACGCACGCCACCGCGCTCGTCGGGCTCCAGGAAGGCCTGATCGAGAAGGAACTGAGCGGCACCAAGGTCAAGCCGCAGGCCTTCAACGCCGGACCGTCCGAGATCGAAGCCCTCAACGGCGGCTCTCTCGACATCGGCTTCATCGGGCCCTCGCCCTCGATCAACGGCTACGTCAAGTCCAAGGGCTCCAACCTGAGGATCATCTCCGGTTCCGCGTCCGGTGGCGTGAAGCTCGTCGTGAACCCGCAGAAGATCAAGACCCTGGACGACCTCAAGGGCAAGAGGATCGCCACCCCGCAGAAGGGGAACACGCAGGACGTCGCGTTCCTCAACTGGATCTCCACCAAGGGCTGGACGGTCGACCCGGAGTCCGGCAAGGGCGACGTCTCCGTCGTCCGCACGGACAACAAGGTCACCCCCGACGCCTTCAAGCAGGGCTCGATCGACGGCGCCTGGGTGCCGGAGCCCACGGCCTCCAAGCTCGTCTCCGACGGCGGCGCCGTCCTCCTCGACGAGACCGCCCTGTGGCCCGACAAGAAGTTCGTGATCACGAACGTCATCGTGTCGCAGAAGTTCCTCAAGGAGCACCCGGACGTGGTCGAGGCCGTGCTCCGGGGCACGGTGAAGACCAACGAGTGGATCAACGCCAACCCGGAGAAGGCGAAGGCCTCCGCGAACGCCAAGCTGGAGGCGGAGAGCGGCAAGCCGCTCGACGCGAAGATCATCGACCCGGCGTGGCCCAGCATCGCGATCACCGACGACCCGCTGGCCGCGACGCTGAGGACGCAGGCCGACTGGGCGGTCAAGGCCAAGCTCATCGAGCAGCCCGACCTGGCCGGCATCTACGACCTGACGCTCTTGAACAAGGTCCTCAAGGCCGCCGGCAAGCCCGAGGTCTCCGACGCCGGCCTCGGCACCAAGTAACCCCGTACAGCAAACCCAGGAGGTGACGACCATGGCCACCACGCTTGCCAAGGCTGCCGAGGGCACCGTAGCGGAGCTGACCGGCGCCGCGCGCATCGAGCACGTCTCGAAGTCCTTCACCGGCCCGGCCGGATCGCAGCTCGTCCTGGACGACATCAGCCTCGATGTCGCTCCCGGGGAGTTCGTCACCATCCTGGGGGCGTCGGGGTGCGGAAAGTCCACCCTGCTGAACCTCGTCGCCGGGCTGGACAAGCCGTCCGCGGGGTCCATCGCGACCCCGGGCGGCCGTCCGGCGCTCATGTTCCAGGAGCACGCCCTCTTCCCGTGGCTGACCGCGGGCAAGAACATCGAACTCGCCCTGCGGCTGCGCGGGGTGGCCAAGGCCGACCGCCGCCCGGAGGCCG
This sequence comes from Streptomyces sp. NPDC058662, assembly GCF_042716255.1. Classification (NCBI taxonomy): domain Bacteria; kingdom Bacillati; phylum Actinomycetota; class Actinomycetes; order Kitasatosporales; family Streptomycetaceae; genus Streptomyces; species Streptomyces sp. NPDC058662. The sequence goes on from NZ_JBHXRU010000051.1 coordinate 41,331, forward strand.
AGCGGCTGCTGGAGCTGGTCCGCCTCGGCGGCTCGTACGGCAAGCGCGTGCACGAGCTGTCGGGGGGCATGCGCCAGCGCGTGGCGCTGGCCCGGGCGCTCGCCCAGGACAGTCAACTCCTGCTGATGGACGAGCCGTTCGCGGCGCTCGACGCCATCACGCGGGACGTACTGCACGGTGAGCTCACCCGCATCTGGGAAGAGACGAACCTGTCCGTCCTCTTCGTCACGCACAACGTGCGCGAGGCCGTGCGCCTCGCCCAGCGCGTGGTCCTCCTCTCCTCCCGGCCCGGCCGGATCGCGAAGGAATGGACCGTGGGCATCCCGCAGCCGCGCCGCATCGAGGACGCGGACGTCGCGGAGCTGTCCCTTGAGATCACTGAACACCTGCGTGGGGAGATCCGCCGCCATGGCCAGCACTGACACCACCTCGAAGGCCGCGGCCAAGAACGACGACCTCGCCGGCCTGGAGGCGGGCCTCGACGCGCTCGACGCGGTCCAGACCCACCGCACGCCGATCCGCGAGGTGCTCCTCAAGAAGGTCTTCCCGCCGCTCCTGGCCGTCGGCCTGGTGCTGGCGGTGTGGCAGGTCCTCGTCGCGGCGAAGGTCACCGAGGAGACCAAACTGCCCCCGCTGTCCGCCGTCTGGGACAGCCTGACCACGATGTGGCTGCAGGGGACCCTGCTGGAGATCATCTGGACCAGTGTCTCGCGCGGCCTGCTCGGCTTCCTGATGGCCCTGGCGATCGGCACCCCGCTCGGCCTGCTGGTCGCCCGGGTGAAGTTCGTCCGCGCCGCGATCGGCCCGATCCTCCAGGGCCTGCAGTCGCTGCCCTCGGTGGCCTGGGTGCCGCCGGCCGTCCTCTGGTTCGGCCTCAACGACGCCATGATGTACACGGTGATCCTGCTGGGAGCCGTCCCGTCCATCGCCAACGGCCTGGTCTCCGGCATCGACCAGGTACCGCCGCTGTTCCTGCGGGCCGGTCGCACCCTGGGCGCCACCGGTCTGCGCGGGGCCCGGCACATCGTGATGCCCGCCGCGCTGCCCGGCTACCTGGCCGGCCTGAAGCAGGGCTGGGCCTTCTCCTGGCGCTCGCTGATGGCCGCCGAGATCATCGCCAGCTCCCCCGACCTGGGCCTGGGGCTGGGGCAGTTGCTGGAGAACGGCCGCAACAACATCGACCTGCCGGGGGTGTTCCTGGCGATCATCCTCATCCTGGTCGTCGGCATCGCCATCGACCTCCTCATCTTCAGCCCGATCGAGCGGTACGTGCTGCGCAGCCGCGGCCTGCTGGTCAAGAGCTGATCACCGTGTCCGGCTCCCCCGCCCTCCTCGTCATCGCCCACGGCAGCCGCGACCCGCGGCACGCGGCGACCGTGCACACCCTCACCCGGCGCGCACGGGCACTGCGGCCCGGGCTGCGCGTGGAGACGGCGTTCCTCGACTTCAACACGCCGTCGGTCGGACCGGTCCTGTCCTCGCTGTACCTGTCGGGCGTACGGGAGGTCGTGGCGCTGCCGCTGCTGCTGACCCGCGCCTTCCACGCCAAGGCCGACATCCCGGCGGCGCTGGCCGAGTCGACCGCGCGCCTGCCGGGCCTGTCGGTACGGGTCGCGGACGTCCTCGGACCGTCCCCGCTGCTCCTCGGCGCCCTCGACCGTCGGCTCGAAGAGGCCGGCCTCACCCCGGCGGACCGCGCCACCACCGCGGTGGTGCTCGCGTCCGCCGGATCCACCGATCCGGAGGCGGGCGCGGTGATCGCTCGAACCGCGCGGGAGTGGCGGCGCACCGGTTGGTGCGCCGTGCGGCCCGCGTTCGCCTCCGCCGCCTCGCCCGCGTTCCCCCGTACCGAGGACGCGGTACGGGCCCTGCGCGCGGAGGGCTTCGCCCGGGTGGCGGTGGCCCCGTACGTCATCGCTCCGGGACGGCTGCCGGACCGGATCGAGGCGGGCGCGCGAGCCGGCGGCGCGGATGTCCTCGCCGGCGTGCTGGGCGCCGCGCCGGAACTGGCCGCGCTGCTGCTGCGCCGCTACGACGCGGCCGCCGCGGCGCCCGCGCGGCTCCCGGCCCTCACCGCGTAGACCCGCCGCACGCACGAGCCCCCGTCCGGCCCCCAACTGGGGCGCCGACGGGGGCTCTTCGGCGACTCCTCTATCATCTGTTCGATTCCCGCCGCCCGGACATGGTCCGCGGGGCAGGTGAGTCGACGAACGACGAGAGGGCAACGGGGACTTGAGTTTCACACGCAAACGGCGCATATCCGTCGTCACGGCGGCAGTCGTGGCGACGATCGTGGGAGGGCTCCAGCTCTCCCCCAGCGCTTTCGGCACCGAGGACAGCGGCCGGTCGGCCGTGAGCGAGCGGGAGGTGCCGGCGGCGCTGCCCGACACGGCGCCCGACGCGCACCACGGGGACGCCGCCCCGTACGGCAGCGACCACACCGGTTTCACGAACGGGACCATGTCGCTCGGCCCCGCCGGGGCCCGGCCCGCGCCGATGGCGGCGACCGCCCCGGCGGCCGCCGCCCCCGCCCCGCCGCAGGGCGAGGGGTGGAAGCTGAGCGGCGCGACGAAGTGGCTGCCGACCGGCTACACCGTCAGGTTCTACGACCAGAAGTCCGCGGACTGGCTCGGCCCCTACGTGCGGGCCTCGGCGGCGGACCTGCAGCGCATCACGAACCTGCCGGTCACGGTCGACTCCCGGCCGGTGGGCTGGGAGTACGTCCGGCCCAAGGGCGAGGTCGTCATCGGCGTGCTGCACCGGCCGTGCCTGCCGCCCGCCGGTGAGGGCAGCATGGGCAGCACGGGCTGGAAGGTGGTCCGCGACGGCTCCGGCAGCGCGAACCTGAGCTGCGGCTTCACGAACTCCTCCGTTCCGGGGACGGTCACCAGCGGGCACGCCTACATCGACAGCGAGTTCTTCACGTCCGCCGGCAAGCCGACCGCCGCCATGGGTGAGACGTACATGCGCAACCACATCAGCCACGAGCTCGGGCACACCCTGGGGCTCACGCACGCCAACCGCAGCCTGACCAGGAGCGACTGCGTCAAGGGAACGGACTCCGGCCAGTTCCCGGTCATGTGCTCGCCCGCGTACGCCTACCAGGACAAGCGCGCGGGCGGCTACGTGCAGCAGTTCGACGTCCAGGGCCTGCGCCTGCTGGCCGCGGGCGCGGGCGCCGCGCTGTCCCCGCAGGGCAGGGTCGGCGGACTCGGCGGGAAGTGCCTGGACGTCAAGGGCGGAAAGGCGGCCACCGGCACGCAGATCCAGCTCTACACCTGCAACGGGTCGCCCGCGCAGTCGTGGATCCTCGGCAAGGACGGCACCTTCCGCGCCTTCGGCAAGTGCCTGGACAACGCGCGCAACGCGAGCACGAACGGCAACCGGATCAGCCTCCACGACTGCAACGGCTCGCCGGCGCAGCGCTGGTCCGTCAACGCCAAGGGGCAGATCGTGCACGTCGCGTCGGGCAAGGTCCTGGACGTGACGGGCGGCGCGACCGCCAACGGCACCGCGATCCAGCTCTACACGGCGAACAGCAACAAGCGCCAGGTCTGGGTGGCTCCGAAGTAGCCGGGCGCGGCCCCCCGTCGGCGAC
>NZ_JBHXRU010000052.1:0-44394 GCF_042716255.1 Streptomyces sp. NPDC058662
GTCCCGCCCCGCGCACCCCTGCCGGCCGCCCGTGCGGCGGGCGCTTCCGGGGCTGCGGGCGCTTCAGGGGCGGGCGCTGCCTCGGCGGGCGCTGCCTCGGCGGGCGTCGCGGCGGACTCCGCCGCCGGCCGCGCCGCCTTCCTGGCCCGCACCGTGCCGTCGCCGGCCTTCTTCCCGCGCCGGGGCCGCGGTACGGCCCCCGGCCCCGGCGCGGGCGCTGCGTCCGGGGACTCGGCGCCCCCCGCGGCCGTCTCGTCGGGGGCGGTCCCGGGCAGCGCGCCCTGGAGACCGCTCAGCCACTTCTCGTCCGCCCTCAACTGCTCCAGGCGCAGCCCCAGCTCGGCGATCCGGGCGGAGACGTCCTCCTGCTCCTTCCGGTTCGCCTCCAGGTCGCTGGCGAACCGCTGCGCGTACAGGCTCTGGATGGGCATGGTGTCCGGCTCGTCGGCCATGTCTGCTCGCTCTCCTCGTACCTGTTGTGGTGTTGCCGGATGCTACTCACCACGAGGTTGCCGTAGGTCCTTCCCCGCAAGATCCGCTTCCACTCGGGCCGCACCCCGCACGACATCAAGAGAAACGATCCGCCGCGTCCGTGGTCACGCGCTCGGCCTCCCGGCGCGCTCCGGTTCCTCCCGGCGCGCCGCGCCGGGATCACGGGGCGGGTGGTTCTAGCCTCTGCGCATGGCTGAGATGTTCGATCACATTCCCCAGGTGTGGACCGCCGCGCGGCTGCGCGCGGCGCTGGCGGACGTTCCCGACGACACACCGATCCACATCGGAGTCGCGGACGGGCCGGGCGACTTCGAGGGGTACAGCGGGTTCGTCCTCGTCGACGCGGAGCCCGTCGAGACGGAGACCGACTCCGACGTACCGGGCGCGGGACCGCAGGTGCGGTTCACCCTCTTCGCCGATGCCGAGGCGGGCGCGTACCACCTCGACGTCGACTGACGCCCCGGGCGCGCGTCCGCATCGTGAGACCCGATGGACGCGCGCCGGCCCGTCTGCCACCTTCGGTGTCCATGCAGCGTCAGCCGATGATTATCGACGACAGCGTGCCGACACCGAGTTGACCGGGCTGACCCGCCCGGCGACCCCCCGTCCGCACGCAGACCTCTCGCACTCCGCGAGGGGTCTTCTTGTTTTCCGCCACCGACAGGAGTGCAGCCCAGATGTCCGACACCACCGTCCTCGAACCCCGGCAGCAGCGGACCGAGACCGTCCCGGGCCACCGGCTCCTCGTACGGCTCCGGCACGGCCACGGGGCGCTCGCCCGGGTGGCCTGCGTCCTGAACAACCACCGCGTCGACAGGTTCAGTTACGAGTCCGCCGAACACGGCCTGGCCACCGTCGAGGTGGTGGTGCCGGCGGCCGAGGCGGAACGGGTCCGGGCCAGGCTGTGCCGGCTGGTGGGGGTCGTCGCGGTCTCGGTGTGATCCCGCGCCCCGTCCTCGACGGGAGGCGCGGAGGTGGCGGCAGAGCCGACATTCCACCCGCAGGCGCATCGAGCGGCGCGTGCGCGCCCAGACACGCGCCCCCGCGCCTCCGCGCGCCCCCGCGGGAGGGATGACCGCGCGATGCCGCCCCCTGACCACGAACTACCGGCAACGGCCGCACGGCCACCCCTACCGGCACCCGCACGACCGCCTCCGCCGAGGCCGGCACGACCGCCCTCGCCGACGCCCGCACGAGTTGGGTAACCCACTCACCACACGAGTGGCAGAGCTTCTCCTCCACTTCGCCGGGTGGTGTCGGTGACGCCACCCGCCCCTCGCGGTGGCGAAGGGCGCCTACGGTGAGCTGCGGGGCGGCAGCTAGTGCTCTGACCGCATAGGTTCGCCGGGTTGGCGGTCGTGGCGGTTGGATGTGCGGTGACGTCCGATCCGACCGCTGGAGGCGCGGTGGCCGAGCCTGTCCGTGTCCGCAGACTGACTGACCAGGAAGGGCAGCGGCTGCAGCAGATCGTGCGTCGGGGCAGCACCAACTCAGTGCGCTATCGGCGCGCGATGATGCTGTTGGCCTCGGCCGGTGGGAACCGGGTGCCGGTGACCGCCCAGCTGGTGCAGGCCGACGAGGACACCGTGCGCGATGTGATCCACAAGTTCAACGAGATCGGCCTGGCATGCTTGGACCCTCGATGGGCGGGAGGCCGTCCCCGCCTGCTCAGTCGTGACGACGAGAACTTCGTCGTCCAGATGGCCACCACCCGCCCCACCAAGCTCGGCCAGCCCTTTACCTGCTGGTCGCTGCGCAAACTCGTCGCCTACCTGCGGAAAGTCCACGGCCGGGTCATCCACATCGGCCGTGAGGCGTTACGCGGCCTGCTCGCCCGCCGCGGTGTCACCTTCCAGCGCACCAAGACATGGAAGGAATCTCCCGACCCGGAACGCGAGGCGAAGCTGGACCGGATCGAGGAGGTCCTTGACCGCCTCCCGGACCGAGTGTTCGCCTTCGACGAGTTCGGCCCGCTCGGAATCCGGCCCACCGCAGGCTCGGGCTGGGCCGAACACAAGCACCCCGACCGTGTGCCGGCCACCTACCACCGCACCCACGGAGTCCGGTATTTCCACGGCTGCTACTCGGTCGGCGACGACCGCCTGTGGGGCGTCAACCGCCGCAAGAAGGGCGCCGGAAATACGTTGGCCGCGCTGAAGTCGATCCGCGCCGCACGGCCCGACGGCGCACCGATCTGCGTGATCATGGACAACTTGTCCGCTCACAAGGGCGCCGACATCCGCCGCTGGGCGAGGAAGAACAAGGTCGAGTTGTGCTTCACCCCGACCTACGCCTCGTGGGCGAACCCCATCGAGGCGCACTTCGGACCGCTGAGGCCGTTCACCATCGCCAACTCCAACCACCCCAACCACACGGTGCAGACCCGGGCCTTGCACGCCTACCTGCGCTGGCGCAACGCCAACGCCCGTCACCGCGACGTCCTGGCCGCCGAGCGTAAGGAACGCGCACGCATCCGAAGCGAGAAAGGCATCCGCTGGGGTGGCCGACCGATCTCAGCAGCAGCCTGACCAGGCAACCCCGACCGAACCTCTCCTCTGCGGCGGAGACGCCTGAGCCTATGCCCGGGGTGTGCCGTCCCAGCGCCATGTGCTGAGACGGGGGTGTCCGGGTAGTTCGGCGCGTCCGGTGGCCCACAAGAGGGTGGGCCAGGTATCCGTGGACGACGGTGCGTCCGGAAACAGCCGGGCGAGTACCCGAGAGCACAGATCGGCAGGCGGGCTCCATGCGAGACCGAGCCCTTGTGCCAGGTCGTGCGTGTGCACCAGGGTCTCCACGATGCCCATCGCGGCAAAGCCCTCGGGGTCCGAGACGCCGAAGACGTGGTGAGCGCGGGTCTGCGGAGGCGTCGTGCGCACCATGGCGACCAGCAGCGCGCCGCTCGCTTCCAGGACCTGCAGCAGCCCGACGGGCCCCGCGTTGCGGTTCGCGTGAATGGCGTTCGCTGGGCCGCCAGGACGTCGGCTCTCCCATACGAAGGGAACCTCGCCATCCAAGGGCGGTGTTTTGGGGCCCAGTTGCGCAGCGTAGGCGAAGAGGTCGTCGCTGAGGTGCTCAACGGTTTCCCAGCAGTCCCATTCCAGCGAACCGGCCTTGCCTTCCCACGCGGCTGGGGGCGCCTCGCGAAGGACTGCCACAGCGAGTTGCACGGCAAGGTCGAGGTCGTCCGCGGTGACGGGGGGCTGGGAGAGGGCAATATCGGCTGATCGGGACATGGCAGGACCGTACCGCGACCGGAGGGATTCACCCCTCCTTTTTTGATCACCGGCCCAGCAACCCGGCGAAGGTTCGCCGTCACAGCACTAGCGTGCGGTCATGGCGATAACGGGGAAGCGACGGGTCCTGTACCGGCAGGGCACCGGGTTCTGGCGTATGACGGCGAAGACGACGTCTCAGTTGGTGAGGCGGCGGTGACAGATGAGGGTCGCGGCTATGCCGACGAAGCCAAGGAAGTGTTCGGCCTTGCGTTCGTAGCGGCGGTGGAGCCGTCGGCACCCAGCAAGCCAGGACACAGTCCGCTCGACTACCCACCGGTGGCGGCCGAGCCGTTGCGAGGACTCGATGCCCTTGCGAGCGATGCGGTGGCGGATGCCGCGTTTGCGGAGCCATCGGCGCAAGTGGACGTAATCGTATCCCTTGTCCGCGTGCAGTTTCGCAGGCCGTCGCCGGCGGGGTCCACGGCGAGAACGGATCGGTGGAATCCCGCGCACGAGCGGCTCCAGGCCGAGGCTGTCGTGCATGTTGGCGCCCGAGACGCCCAGTGAGAGAGGCAGTCCATTCCGGTCGGTGATCAGGTGGATCTTCGATCCGAGTTTGCCGCGGTCGGTCGGATTCGGTCCCGTCAGCGGCCCCCTTTTACTGCCCGCAGGCTCACTGAGTCGATCGCACACCTCGACCAGTCCAGTTCCCCGGTGGAACCCAGTTCGTCGAGGATGATGCGGTGGAGCTTGGCCCAAACCCGGGCTTCGGTCCAGTGCGTGAATCGGCGGTGGGCGGTCTGCCAGGACGCGCCGAACATGGGTGGGAGCTGCCGCCATGTGCAGCCGGACGTGGCAACGAAAAGGATCGCGGCCAAGACTCCACGGTCGTCAGCCTGCGACGTCCGCCGCCTTGTGGACGCACCGGCGCTTCGGGCATCACGCGAAGGAAGAGCTCCCACAAACTGTCTGGCACCAGCTGCCGCACCATCTCCATGCCAAGACAACGAGGACCCCGGCCAACCGTCGTCAGGAGGGGTGCTCGATGCTGGCACGAGCCATTCCCGGCCAGCATCTTCGAGGGGCATGACCGCCATGACCGACTATCTGCAGGCCGTCTTCGCCATGCTCGGCCCAGCGGAGAACCGATACAACGATCCTGCTGCCTGGCTGCACCTGGAGCAGGAGATCGACAGAAGGCTTCCCGCCGACTACAAGGCGATCGTCGATGCGTACGCCCCCGTCCAGCTCAACGGGAACCTCTACCTTTCGTCCCACCCGGCCTGTCCCTGGCGGAACCTGGGCCAGGAGATCCGGTCGGAGGCGGAAGGCTGGTCCGAGTGGCGGTCATGGGAGTCCGACGATCTGGAACCAGACGCCGACCCAAGAGTGATCTGCAACCGTCCGCAGATCACCTTCGGTTCCTCCGACGGCCTCATCCCTCTTGCGAGCACGGACCAGGGAGCCGCTGTCTTCCTGGCTCCAGAGGTCCACGGGTACTCCGACGGAATCGTGGTCCAGGGCTCGGAGGGCGACTGGGCCGGCCACGCCATGGACTTCGCCGAGTGGCTGTACCGCTACCTGACCGGCGAAGAGATGGCCGGCTGGGCCAGCGCGGCCCTGCACCCCGGTCCCGTCCTACTGGAGTACCTCCCCACGGGACCTGACGAGCGGACCCGCGAGGCGTACGGCCCGGCCCGAGATATGTGAGTTCCACGCCAAACGAGACGACGTCGAAGTGGGTTGTGGTCTTCGGGGCCCTGTACCTGCTGGACGGCGGGCTGCTCCGGTCGTGGGGGGGCGCTCTGGTCCTGCCGATGATCGGGGTCCTGCTGTGGGTGCCCTTCGGGATCGGCGTCGTCTGGTACCCGAAGAAGGACCAGCGCGTCGAGCTGACCACGCGTGAACTGCGGGTGCGGCGCAAGCGGCTGCCGATGGTGAAGGTGAACCTGCTGCATGTGGCACGACTGTGGCTGGAGGGGCGGTCAACCGCGGACGACCAGCCGGTGGGGGAATGGACACGGTTCGACCGGGTGGTGTGGGTGCCGCTGCGGGACGGCCGGGCGTTCGGCGTGGAGTTCCGCGACCCGGCCGCGTTCGCCAAGGTTTTCGGCGCCTTCGCGGTCGCGGCGTGCGGCGGGCCCAACATCGTCCGAGCGAGGGCCGCAGCGGAGACCTACCCTGATCCGCTCCCGGTGCGGCCCCGCCGCACCGCCGACAACACAGGCTCCCGGCTCGACCTCCTGGACATCTTCAACTGACAACCGGAAAACGCCGGCAAGGAGCAGCGCTCCGTCAGGGACACGGGGAACTCCAGAGGGCCGGCGTTCTCGACCAGCCCCCGGGAGGCGTTGCACACAAGTACCTCCTGTTACTTGCCGAACTTGCCTGCACCACCGAGTGTGCGCCTGAGCTGCACAAGGGCCCTCCGCCCCTGGATAACCGATGGGTGGACCCGACCGCGGTGATACCGCCGGCGGGAGCCGGGAGGGGCAGGGTTCAGGCGTCGAGGAGTCCGAGGTCGGATTCGGGCCGGCGAACGGGCATGCCTCTACGCCTCGCGCGATCGCAACGAGGGCCTGCGCGCGGGTGGCGGGGCGGGCACCGCCCTCGCCGAGCGCGCAGTCGCCCAGCTCCGCGCCGAGGGCCACGAGATCCGGGACGAGGACATCGTTTGGCTCTTTCCGCTCAAGCACCGCAATCCCAACGTGCTTGGCCGCTACAGCTTCACCGCCCCTACCCCAGCCTCCGTTGGCTTGCGGCCGCTACAGGACCCTTACGCGGTCGACCTCGACGAGGATGACGACGGGTAGGACCCGATGCCGCTGGTCGACTTGGCTCTGCCGCGTGAAGGGCTACGGGCGCCGCTCCTGGCGATGGACCGGGGTCTGTTCTCTGACGAGGAGGGTCGGGAGGGGCGGGCCCGGGCGTCGTGTGGCCGGCTTACTGGACGCCCTCGCCCAGCGCGACACCGCCACACTGCGCAGTGTGGCGATGGCCCCCTACGCGATCAGCGCGGCCGCCGACGGAGATCCCGTCTGTGATTTCTGCGGCGCTACCGGGCCCCTCGCGTACTACGAGGTGAACGAGTTCGGCATCACCGGCCCGGGCGACAGCTACCTCTCGGGAGACCGGTTCTACGCCTGCCCACGCTGCCGCGAGCTGGTCGACGCGAGCGACTGGAAAGGCCTGCGGAACTGGATCGGCCCGAGCAGCTCGTCCATGGGCCACCGGATGCTCCTGGTCGGCTTCAAGAAGCACCGCAAGGGCGACGCCGTCGAGTTCGAGCCCGGCACCAACCCCGAGACGAACCGGTAGACGACCACGGTGACCACACCCCTCCTGACCCTGCGGCTCCACTTCCTGGTCTTCTGGGAGCAGACCCAGCCAGGGGGGTGCCGGTGCGTGTGCCGCCTGTTCCACAGCATCCCCGGCACCGGCGTGTGGAAGTCGATGGGGTCCAGCGGGAATCTCGCCGACACGAGCAGATGGCCCTGTGCTGAGCTGAGCGAGGCGGCTCCCCGTCCGCGACTCGCGGTCCACCCGGACAGCCGTCCCCGGAAGACTCCGCGCCGGTCCGCATCCGGCTCCGTTCCACGAGCGCGCTGTCTTGCGCCGGCTCGTCGCGGAAGGGCTGGGAGATCCAGGCGCGGCGGGCGGACTATGACGGATCGTCGAGCCCGCCGGCCCCTGCGAAAGGGTCCCGTGACCGGTTTTCGTCCGGAACGAGGTCCGCAACGGGTTGGAGCAGAGGGCTTTCGCGCTTGGGGTGACGTGGATCGTGCCTGGTCAGAAGGTTTTGGTGAGTCACGTGTGCGGGCTTCAGCGCGGTCCGCCAACACGGCATGGACTTGCGGCTGTTCGCAGCCCACCGCAGGCGCATCGCAGAGGGCGGGTTCTTCAACCAGACCCCGCCTTCGACGGGCGCACACGGCGTCAGCGGATGAGAGGACAACTGAACATGGCGCACATTGAGCAGAACGGCCGTGAGCAGTCCGACCCTCTTGGGAAGGGCGAGTAGCCGGGATGCCGAGGTGCACATGGCAACGAGCGTTCCCCCTCGACCTTGTGTTGGTCGTTTTCGCCGATGACATCTTCCGATGGAGAATCGAAGGCGGGAAGTGGCTGTTCAGTACATGAGCAGCCTGTAGAACGCACTGGGCCCCCGGGCGGCAACCAAGGGGCACTGGTTCGACGACGCCTACGGCTGCCTCGACCTCGCCGAGCAGGTCTCCCGCGAGGAATTCGCCGCCGGCCCGCGCCCTGACCCGGACCCCGCCCCCGGCCTGACGCCGCCGGGCTGCCCTGCCCGCCGGGCCGGCTCTGCCCGTCGGGCGGGCCCGGTCCGACGGCGTTGGTCGCCCGGCGGTGTACGGACCACTGGACGCGGCCCGCGCCCGCCCGTGCGGCGTCCCGGACGGCCGACGGGAGCCCGCGGAGCCGCCGGCCGCGCGCGGGGGCGGTGCGCCCGAGCGGCTGCCGGGCCCGCGTACGCTCGTCCCCGTGTCCGCCTCACGCCTCCACCGCGTCGCCGTCCTCGTGCTCGAAGGGGCGAAGCCGCTCGACGTCGGTATCCCCGCGCAGGTCTTCACGACCCGCGCGAGCATGCCGTACGAGGTGCGGGTGTGCGGCGCCGCGCCCGGACTCGTGACCGGCGGCGACGGCCTCTCCTACCATGTGACGCACGGGCTCGACGCCCTCGCCTGGGCCGACATCGTCTTCGTGCCCGGCTACCGCTTCCCCGACCGCGAGGACCCGCCGCCGGCCGTCATCGAGGCGCTGGTCGCAGCCCACGCGCGGGGCGCGCGGCTCGCCGCGATCTCGACCGGAGCGTTCGCGCTCGCCGCCACCGGACTGCTCGACGGCCGACGCGCCACGACCCACTGGCACTACAGCCGGGCCCTCGCGGCCCGGCACCCCCTGGTCCGGGTCGACGAGAACGTCCTGTTCGTCGACGAGGGCAGTGTCCTCACCTCGGCCGGCGCCGCCTCCGGCATCGACCTGTGCCTGCACATCCTGCGCGGCGACATCGGCGTGTCCGCGTCCAACCACGCGGCCCGCCGGCTGGTGGCGGCGCCCTACCGCAGTGGCGGCCAGGCGCAGTACGTGCCGCGCAGTGTGCCCGAGCCGCTCGGCGAACGGTTCGCCGCCACACGCGAGTGGGCGCTGCACCGGCTCGACGAGCCCCTCACCCTCGACGTACTCGCCCGGCACGCCGGGGTCTCGCCCCGCACCTTCTCCCGGCGCTTCGCCGAGGACACCGGGTACACGCCGATGCAGTGGGTGATGCGCGCCCGCATCGACGTGGCCCGCGAACTGCTCGAACGCTCGCAGCGCGGTGTGGAGCAGATCGCCGCCGACGTCGGCCTCGGCACCGGTGCGAACCTGCGGACGCATTTCCAGCGCATCCTCGACACCACCCCGACGGAGTACCGGCGCACCTTCACCCAGGGCGAGTAGATCCCGCGGTCCGCCCCCGGTATGGCGAGATCCTTTTGAACCGTGGCGATCACGCCGCTGTCGCGGGCGGGCGCCGGGAGCGAACCTGATGGCGAACGAAAGGGACATCGCTCATGACTCGCATCGCCATCAACGGGTTCGGCCGCATCGGCCGCAACGTGCTGCGCGCACTCCTGGAGCGCGACAGCGACCTCCAGGTCGTCGCCGTCAACGACCTCACGGAGCCCGCCACCCTCGCCCGCCTGCTCGCCTACGACACCACCTCCGGCCGGCTCGGCCGCCCGGTGACCGTCGAGGGCAACGACCTCCTCGTCGACGGCCGACGCATCACGGTGCTCGCCGAGCGCGAACCGCAGGACCTGCCGTGGGCCGAGCTCGGTGTCGACATCGTGCTGGAGGCCACCGGCCGCTTCACCTCGGCCGAGGCCGCCCGCGGGCACATCAAGGCGGGGGCCCGGAAGGTCCTGGTCAGCGCCCCGTCCGACGGCGCCGACGTCACGCTCGCCTTCGGCGTCAACACCGACGCCTACGACCCGGCCGCGCACACCGTCGTCTCGAACGCCTCGTGCACCACCAACGCGCTCGCGCCCCTGGCCAAGGTGCTCGACGACCTCGCCGGCATCGAGCACGGCTTCATGACGACCGTGCACGCCTACACGCAGGAGCAGAACCTGCAGGACGGGCCGCACCGCGATCCCCGCCGTGCGCGCGCCGCCGCCGTCAACATCGTGCCGACGACCACGGGAGCAGCCAAGGCCATCGGCCTCGTGCTGCCGGGCCTCGACGGCAAGCTGTCGGGCGACTCGATCCGCGTGCCCGTCCCGGTGGGCTCCATCGTCGAGCTCAACACGACAGTTGCCCGCGAGGTCACGCGCGAGGACGTCCTGGAGGCCTACCGCGCCGCCGCGCGGGGACCGCTGGCCGGCGTGCTGGAGTACTCGGACGACCCGCTCGTGTCCTCCGACATCACCGGCAACCCCGCCTCGTCGATCTTCGACTCGGCCCTGACCCGCGTCGACGGCCGCCACGTCAAGGTGGTCGCCTGGTACGACAACGAGTGGGGCTTCTCGAACCGCGTGATCGACACGCTCACGCTGCTCGCCACCCGCTGATCCGACACATCGCGCGCCGCGGCCCCGGCCGGCCCCTACGGGGCGGCCGGGGCGCGCAGGGACCGGCGCATGGCGGCGTCCGCGAGGCTTGCAGGCCACAGCATCAGACGTCCCCGTAGCGCATCCGCCCCAACGCCGTCATCGGCCGGTCGTGGGCGGCGACAGGAGCCGGGAGGCACGTGGAGCCGGTCAGGTAGCGGTCGACGGCGGCGGCCGCCGACCGGCCCTCGGCGATGGCCCACACCACGAGGGACTGCCCCCGGCCCGCGTCGCCCGCGACGAACACACCCGGCGCGCGCCCGCCGCCCGCCGCGAAACCGGCGTCCCGCGCCAGGTTGCCCCGCTCGTCGAGCTCCAGACCCAGCTGCTCGCGCAGGCCGCCCGCCCGCTCCGGGCCCGAGAAGCCGAGCGCGAGGAGGACGAGGCCCACCGGTATCACGCGTTCCGTGCCGGCCAGACGGCCCCGGGCCAGCGGCTCGACCGCGGTCAGGCGCAGCGCCCGTACCCTCCCCGCGGCGTCGCCCTCGAACCGCAGGGTGGCGCTGGAGAACAGCCGCGGGTCGCGCCCCGCGCGCCCGCGGGCCTCCTCGTGGGCGTGGGAGATCCGGTAGGTCCTCGGATACACCGGCCAGGGCTCGCCGTCGGCCCGTTCCACGCCGGGTTCCGGGTTGATGTCCAGCTGGAGCACCGAGACCGCCCCCTGGCGCAGCGCCGTCCCCAGGCAGTCGGAGCCGGTGTCGCCGCCGCCGACGACGACCACGTGCCGACCCTCGGCGGTGAGGGGTGACAGGTCGTAGTCGCCCTCGCGGACCCGGTTGGCGCAGGTCAGGTAGTCCATGGCCTGGTGTATGCCGTGCAGGGCGCGGCCCGGGACCGGCAGTTCCCGGCGCTCGCCCGCGCCGATCGCGACGACGACGGCGTCACTCCGGCTCCGCAGTTCGGCCGCGCTGGACCCGGCCGCGCCCCCGGAGCCGCCCGCCGTCGGCACGCCGGAGCCGCCGCCCGGGGCGCCGCTCCCGCCTCCCACGTACGCACCCGTGACGAAGACGGTGCCCTCGTCCCGCATCTGCTCGATCCGGCCGTCCAGCCGCGCCTTCTCCATCTTGAACTCGGGGATGCCGTAGCGGAGCAGGCCGCCGATCCGGTCGGCCCGCTCGTGTACCGTCACGGCGTGCCCGGCCCGGGTCAGCTGCTGCGCCGCGGCCAGGCCGGCCGGCCCGGAGCCGATGACGGCCACGGTCTTGCCGCTGCGCCGCTCGGGCGGCCTCGGAGCCATGTACCCGCGCCGCATGCCCTCGTCCACGATCGCCTGCTCGACATTCTTGATGGTCACCGGGTCCGCGTTGATCGCGAGGACGCAGGCGTCCTCGCACGGGGCCGGGCACAGCCGTCCCGTGGCCTCCGGGAAGTTGTTGGTCGCGTGCAGCCGCTCGTACGCGGCCTCCCAGTCGCCCCGCGCCGCGAAGGCGTTCCACTCGGGTACGAGGTTCCCCAGCGGGCAGCCGGTGTGGCAGAACGGTATGCCGCAGTCCATGCAGCGGTCGGCCTGCCGGGAGACGAGCGGCAGCAGCGCCTGACCGGCGTGGACCTCGCGCCAGTCGCCGAGCCGCTCCGCGACGGGTCGGGCCGGCACGGCCTCGCGGGGGATCCTGAGGAAGCCGAACGGATCGGTCACGCTCCGCCTCCCTCGGTCGAGCGCAGCGCGGCGCGGTGCGCGGCGGGCGCCGCGCCGCTCGTACGCGTCCTGCTGCTTATGCGGCGGTTCGACCAGATTACGCCGACCGTGTCCATCTGACCCGGATGGAAAAGGTCCGTGACCGAGCAGGACAAGGCAGCACGGAACGTGACATCCGGGTTCCGGATGGGGAAGCTGGCCGGTAGCGTGGCCCGGATGATGGTGGGCACCCCGGACACCCGGCTCGTCGTACTGCGCGGGAACAGCGCCTCGGGAAAGTCATCGGTCGCGGCCGGTGTGCGCGAGCGGTTCGGCCGGGGCCTGGCCCTGGTCGGCCAGGACGTCATACGGCGCGCCGTCCTGCGCGAACGCGACCGGCCCGGGGCCGCGAACATCGGCCTGATCGACACCGTCGCACGCTATGCCCTCGACGCGGGCTACCACGTCGTCGTCGAGGGCATCCTCTACGCCGACCACTACGGCGCCATGCTCGCGCGGCTGCGCGCCGAGCACCGCGGCCCGACCCACGGCTACTACCTGGACGTGCCCTTCGAGGTGACACTCGCCCGGCACGCGACCAAACCGATCGCGGACTACATCTCCGAGGCCGATCTGAGCTCCTGGTACCGGCCGCTCGACCTGCTGCCCGGCGCCGTCGAGACGGTCATCGGGGCCGACAGCGCCCTCGGCGACACCGTCGGCCGCGTCCTGCGCGAGACCGGCCTGAGCGGGCTGCCCGCGCGGGACGCGGGCGAGCGCTGACGGTCCGTGCGGCCCGGGGCCCGTCCCGGTGCCGGCGGGCTCACCTGCGCAGGAGAGCGCAGACGAAGTCCTCCTGGACATCGCGGACCTGGGCGAGCAGGTCGGGGTTGACGGTGAGCGAGGTCTGCGTGGTGATCGTGAAGGTCAGCGACCGCCGGCCGTCCGCCGTGGCCGCGACCAGCTGCGTGTAGCCGGGCGTGTTGCCGGTGTGGCCGTACACCGCTCCGCATCGCGTGCTGTAGCGGTAGATGGCGAGGCCCGCTTCCGTACGGCCGGGCCCGGGCGGCTGGGACAGTGCGCCGGGAATGAACCTGAACTGCTCCCGGCGGGTCCGCTCCGAGACCAGCGCGCCGCCCGCGTAGCCCCGGATGAACGCGGTCAGGTCCTTCGGGGTCGAGACGATGCCCCCGGCCGCCCAGGCGCCGGAGGCGCTGACGGCCTCGCTGACGTCGACGGGCCCGTCCTGCGGGTCGATCTGGTAGCCGTGCAGGAAGGGGACGGGCAGGCGGTACCCCTGCGGCAGGCTGGTGGAGTCCAGGCCGAGCGGCTCGTTGACCAGTTCGCGCAGCAGGGCCTCGTACCGGCGTCCGGTGGCGGCCTCGGCCATCAGGGCGACGGCGATGTTGTCGGAGTTGGAGTACTGGTAGCGGCTGCCGGGGCGGAACGCGAGGTCCTCGCCGGCGACGAACTCCAGCAGGCGCCGGGAGTCGAAGCGGTGGCGGGGATCCGCGGAGACGATGTCGATGAACCCCTGGGACGCCGAGTAGTCGGGCAGCCCGCTGGTGTGGTTGAGGAGTTGACGCAGCGTCACCCCGTGCCATGCGGTGGGCTGGCCGGGCAGCACCTCGCCGATCGTGTCGTCCAGGTGCAGCCGGCCGCGGTCGACGAGCACCAGGGCCACCGCTCCGCTGAAAGCCTTGGCGACACTGGCGATCCGCATGTGGTCGGTCGCCCTGGGGGGCCGGCCGCTCCGCAGGTCGGCCACACCCGCCCGGTAGACCTCCGTACGGTCGCCGGCGCGCAGGACGGCGATGGCGCCGGGAGGTCCGTCGGGCCGCTCCACCAGCTCCCGGAGCTCCTGGTGGAGGGAGCCCCCGCGCGGGGGCTCGCGGTCCGATCCGGCCTGCGCGGGCTGCACGGACGCGCCGAGCAGGGCGCCGCACACGGCGGTGGCGGCGGCCAGGCGCAGCGACGGACGGAACCGGCGGGCGTGGCCGTTCGGGCGTGGGGACACGGGGGGACCTCCCGGGAAGACGGAGCGCGGAGGCCCACGATGGCAGGAGCCCCGCGGACGCCGACCCCGACACGGCCGCACCCCGCCCGGCCGTGGCCCGTCCGGCCCTGACGGCCGATCAGGGCCGGCCGGGGCGGCCGGAACGGCCGGGTGCGACCCCGCCGCCCCCGGGTGGGCTGCAGGGGCCTGTGGGGGTTATCCCGAAGGCGCGGGGGCCTGCTGCCCGGATGGAACGGTGGATCTTGAACACGCAGGCTGAACGGGTCCGGATCCCGGCGCGCAGCCGCGTGACACAAGGAGAGTTCCCCATGTTCCGTTCTTCCCGCCCGACCCGCCGTCCCGGCGGCCCCTTCCCGTCCGCACCCCGGCGGGGGCTCGCGGCGTTGGCGCTCGTGGCGGCCGCCATGACCGCCGTCGGCGGTACGCTGCCGGCGACCGCGGCGGAGTCCCAGGGGCCGCGGGACGCGGTGCGCGGCGAACTTGAGCGCCTGGTGCACGACGTCGGCAACCCCGCTGCCCTGGCCGCCACCCTGGGCCGGGACGGGCGGACCCGCAGCTACGCGGTCGGCGTGGCGGACCTCAGGACGGGCCGGAAGGCGCCGGTCGACGGGCGGGTACGGGCCGGCAGCAACACCAAGACCTTCACCGCCGCGGTGGTCCTGCAGCTGGTCGGCGAGGGCAAGGTCGAACTCGACGCCCCCGTCGAGCGGTACCTCCCCGGTCTCGTACGGGGCGACGGCATCGACGGCTCCGACATATTGGTCCGCCACCTGCTCCAGCACACCAGCGGGCTGCCCAACTACACCGACTACATCAAGGACGCCGTCCTCGGCGAGACCCGCCACACCTACTACCAGCCCCGCACCCTCCTCGACGTGGCCCTGGGCCACAAGTCGACCTTCGCTCCCGGAACCGGCTGGGCGTACAGCAACACCAACTACGTCCTGGCGGGATTGCTCATCGAGAAGGTCACCGGCCGCCCCCTCGCCGAGCAGATCACCGAGCGCGTCATCAAGCGTGCCGGACTCCGCCACACCTACTTCCCCGACGTGGGCGAGCGCGGCATCCGCGGCCCGCACCCCGAGGGCTACTTCGCACCGGCGCCCGGAGCGCCGCTGGAGAACATCACGGAGCTGGACCCCTCCTGGGGGTGGGCGGCCGGGCAGCTCGTCTCCACCCCGGCCGACCTGAACCGCTTCTACTCCGCCCTGCTGGGCGGCAAGCTCCTCAACCCCGCCGAGCTCGACCAGATGCGCGCCACCGTCGAGATCCCCGACGACGCGGGCTGGTGGACCGGCTCCCGGTACGGACTGGGCCTCGTGAGCACGCCGTTGGCCTGCGGCGGCCTCAAGTGGGGTCACGGCGGCGACATTCCCGGCTACGCCACGCGCGCCGGTGTCACCGACGACGGCCGCCGCGCCGCCGCGGTCGCCGTCACCGCGGACCCGGGTCCCGCGCCGGGGCAGGAGGGCGACGCGCAGGCCCTCCTCGACGTCGCGCTGTGCCAGTGACGCCGGCCCGCTGACCGCGGCGGGGCCCCGGGTGGCGGCGGGACGGGGCCCCGACGGCGGGCGGTGCCCGGCTCGGCGGGCGGGGACCGGCGGGGCCGGGAGCGGCGGGGCGGGGCGGAGGCCGGCGGGCCGGGAGCGGCGGGCCCGGTCCTTTGGCCCGTCCCGCGGTCCCGTGGGAGGCTGGAGGGGCACAGCGGGCCGCCGAATCCCGCGCGGCCCCCGGCCAACCCGTGGACCGTGCCATGACCAAGCACCCGTCGCCCGCCTCCCGTACCGTGCCGATGGCGCTCGCGAGCGCCGCACTCGCCCTCCTGCTCGCCGCCCCCGCGGCGGCCGCCCCGGACCTGCTGCCTCCGCAGGCGGTGGCCCGTATCCAGGAGGCCTCGCTGTCGATACCCGCCATCGGGGTGTCCAACCTGTCCGTGGTGCCTTACCCGGGCAGCCCCGACGACGCGCCGGGCACCCGGATCCAGGACCGCGGCGCCGCGGCCAGCCCGTACGGGCCACGCGGCGGCGTCGGCCCCGGACAGGTGGGGAACTACATCGTGACCGCCCACCGCGTCTCGGCCGGCGGACCCCTGTGGTCGCTGCCGGCGCTGCAGGCGGGCGAGTCCGTCTTCGTGACCGCCGGCGGAGTGCGGTACGAGTACACCGTCACCGCGACACGGACGACGTCCTTCCGGTCCCCGGCCTCCATGGACGCGCAGCGTGCCGCGGTCCCCGGCTCCCCGGGCACCGCCCCCACCCGGGCGATGATCACCGTGAGTACCTGCCTGACCCCCGAGGACGACGCGGCGGGCAACTTCTGGCGCGACGCCCAGAACAACCCCGAACACCGCCTCGACAAGATCGGCGTCCTCACGGCGACGAAGCCGGCCGCCGAGTAGAAGTCCCCGTCACTGTCCACCAGTTGCGGGCGAAGCAGCGTCGCGGCGCCGGCCCCGCACCCCCGCGGTGACCAGGGGGGTACGGGGACGGCGCCGCGCGGAGGTCAGGCGAGCCAGAGCGCGCCGCGCCGGTGACGCGCAGGCGCAACGTCCACGGCGTCCGCCGCGTCGAGGTCGAGTCCGCCGGCGGGCCCGTTCACCAGCCCGACGAGAACCCCCAGGCGCCGGCGGAGCCGTTGCCGCGCGCGGCGTTCCTCCACGGAGGCACAGAAGGAGACGGAACGGTCGTGCCTGAGCCGGGGGTACGCGTACACGTCCACCGCGCGGCGGACGAGGCGGGGGCGGGGCCTCCTGGACCCGCGCGTCGCCTCGGCGAGCTCGCGGGCGCTGTAGCGGAGGTCGCGGAGTTCGACGGAACGCCAAGGGCGCCCCGGTGGGCCGTCGTGTGCGTTCCGGCCGGGGGACTGGGGCGAGTGGTGAGCGGTGCGTGCCACGGGGCTCCGTAGGTAGCGACCGCCAGGTATCTCCTGGCGGGCTACCGGAAGCCGGTGGGGCCCGTCGTGCGTGCGTTCCTCATGGCCCCACCCTATCGGCGCCGACCCAACCCCCGCGGGAGGGATGGGACATGGGGCGCCGCCGCGGGTCGCCCGGCGTGCCGGGCCGCCGCGCGGCCTCGAACGGGCCGGGCCGGGCCGCCGGTGACGGCGGGGCGGGGGAGGCGCGGAGGCGTCGGTTGCGCGGGGGAGTCCGCGCGCGCCGACCGGGCCGCGGGCGGAGCGGGCTCGTAGGGTGGAGGGATGCCTCATTACGATCTTGTGGTTATCGGTGCGGGTTCCGGCAATGCCGTCGTCGACGACTCGTTCGCCGGCCTGGACGTGGCTGTCGTCGAGGAGCGCTGGTTCGGCGGGACGTGTCTGAACGCCGGATGCATCCCGAGCAAGATGCTCGCCCACACCGCGCACGTCGCGCGGACCGTCGAGGGCGCCGGGACCTACGACGTGGACGCCGAGCTGAGAGCGGTGCGCTGGCGGCAGGTGCGCGACCGGGTCTTCGGCCGGTTGGACGCGGAACGGGACGGCGGCCGCGCGGGACGCGAGCACGCGGACCGGATCACCGTCCACGAGGGCAGTGCGCGTTTCACCGGCCCCAGGACCCTGCGCGTCGAAGGCCCGGACGGGGGCCTCGACATCAGCGCCGAACAGGTCGTCATCGCCGCGGGCGGCCGCCCCGCCGTGCCCGGGCCCGTCGTGGAGTCCGGCCTGCCGTACGAGACGTCCGACACCGTCATGCGCCTCGACTCCCCGCCCCGGCGCCTGGCCATCCTCGGGGGCGGATACATCGCCGCGGAGCTGGCCGAGGTCTTCGCGGCGGCGGGGAGCTCCGTCACCGTCATCGAGAAGGAGGAGCGCCTGCTCGCCCCGCAGGACGAGACGGTCGCCGAGCGGTTCACCGAGCTGGTCCGGTCCCGCTACGACCTGCGACTCGGCCGCGAGCTCACGGCGGTCGGCGGCCGGCCCGGCGCGCTGCGGCTGACCCTGGACGACGGATCGACGGTCGAGGCCGACACGCTGCTCGTCGCGGTGGGCCGGGTACCGAACAGTGACCGGCTGAACCTCGACGCGGCCGGTGTCGCCACCCACGACGACGGCCGCGTCGTCGTCGACCGGTACCAGCGCACCACCGCGCCGGGCGTCTTCGCGCTGGGCGACATCTGCTCGCCCGTTCCCCTCAAGCACGTGGCCAACCGGGAGGCGGAGGTCGTCGCGCACAACCTGCGGCACCCGGACGACGAGATCGAGGCCGACCACACCCTGGTGCCGGCGGCCGTGTTCACCGACCCCCAGATCGCCTCGGTCGGCGCCACCGAGCAGGACTGCCGCGAGGGGGGCCTGGACTACGTCGTGGGGACGGCCGACTACGGCGACGTCGCGTACGGGTGGGCGATGGAGGACACCACGGGCTTGTGCAAAGTGCTCGCCGAGCGCGGCACCGGCCGACTCCTCGGCGCGCACCTGATGGGCCCGCAGGCCCCCACCCTCATCCAGCCCCTCGTCTTGGCGATGGCGCTCGGTATCGACGCCGCCACCCTCGCCAAGGTGCCGTACTGGATCCACCCGGCGCTCACCGAGGTCGTGGAGAACGCCCTGCTCGACCTCGACGCCGACTCCAGTGCCGATCCCGCCGCCGCCCCCGACTCCGGCAGCTGAACCGCGGGCTGCCGCCCGCCGGGCTCCCCGCCGCCGCGTGCGCGGCACTGCGACTTTCATGCGGCGGCGGCGTGCACTCGATGTGGTGAATCAACGGCGCATGCCACGACGCGCACATGCTGGGCGGGTTGGTCAGTCCATGAACTGGTCATCGACTGCCTTCGTCGCCGGCAGTGTCCTAGCCTCGCTGCTCCTCATGGCCCTGATGGTGCGGTACGTGCCCGAGCACTGGCACGAGCGCCACGCTCTGAAGGACACCCTCGACCACTTCTCGGGGCTCAACAGGACCCTGTTCAGCTTCATCCTCGCGCTCTCGATCGTCTCGGCCCAAGCGAGCCTGAGCAAAGCCGCCGAGGACGTCAGCAACGAGGGAGCGAGCCTGGTCAACCTCCATTGGGCCACGCGGCCACTGCCCGACACTTCTCGCGAACGGGTACGGGATCTGACCCGCCAGTACACGGTCACGGTGATCAACGAGGAATGGCCGGCCATGGCGAGAGGGGAGTCCAGCGTGCAGGCCCAGAAGCTCTACGACGAGCTGCGGCGGACGCTGCAGGACACCCGCGGCGAGTCCAAGCAGGGGGAGGTCTTCGCCCGGGACTCGCTCGTAGCGCTCCGAGAGGTGGGGGACGCCCGGCGAGCCCGGATCCTCGCGGTGTCCCACGAAATTCCTCCCTACCTCTGGATCGGCCTGCTCCTGTCCGCTCTGCTCCTGGTGGCTGCCGCCGCAGTCCAGATCCGCGCCCTGACCTGGACGAGCGTCTTCAGCATCGGCCTGCTGGCACTGCTGGTATCGGCCGTGCTGACGGTGCTGTCGGCAATGAACCACCCCTTCGGCGGAGGGATCCATGTGGAGCCCGAACCGTTGAAGTTCGCGTTGCAGCGATTCTCGGACATCTGAAATCTCCGCCGGCCGGATGCCAGGTCCGGGACCGGGCTCTCAATGACTCCGAGGCGTGACGTCCTGGTGCCGGCAGCGGTCGAGGCGTCGGACGTGTCGGTGCGAGATGAGGCAGGCGGCGAGGCCGGCGCGCTGGGGCCGGTCGGTCGCCCTCCAGGCCGTCCGGGCCGCCCGGAGGCATCGGCCCGCCTTTCCGCGTGCAGGAACGGCCTGCCGGGGAAGGCGTGCCGGTGACCCGTACACCCGAGAAGGGACGGACACCATGGCGCGATCGAGGATCGTGGTCGTCGGCGCGGGCTTCGCCGGCGTCGCCTGCGTACGCCGCCTGGAGCGGACGCTGTCACCCGGGGAGGCGGAGATCCTGCTGGTCACTCCGTTCTCCTACCAGCTCTACCTGCCCCTGCTGCCGCAGGTGGCCTCCGGGGTGCTCACCCCCCAGTCCGTGGCGGTGTCGCTGCGCCGCAGCCGCCGCCACCGGACCCGGATCGTGCCGGGCGGGGCCGTGGGCGTCGACACCCGGGCCAAGGTCTGCGTCGTCCGGAAGATCACCGGGGAGCTGGTGGACCAGCCGTACGACCACCTGGTGCTCGCGCCGGGGAGTGTGACCCGCACCTTCGACATCCCCGGCCTGGCCGAGCACGGTCGCGGCATGAAGACGCTGGCCGAGGCAGCCCACCTGCGCGATCACGTGATCGCCCAGCTCGATCTGGCCGACGCCGCCGCGCCGGGCTCCGCTGAACGGGCCTCACGGCTCGGCTTCGTCGTGGTCGGCGGCGGCTACGCGGGCACCGAGACGGCCGCGTCCCTGGAGCGGCTCACCACGAACGCCGTCGCCCGCTACCCGCGGCTGGACCGGCGCGAGATCAGCTGGCACCTCGTGGACGTGGCCCCGAAGCTGATGCCCGAGCTCGGCGACCGGCTGGGCCGGGCCGCCCTCGACGTCCTGCGCCGCCGCGGCATCGAGGTCTCGCTCGGCGCCTCCGTCGCCAAGGCGGGCCCCGAGGACATCACCCTCACCGACGGACGCGTGCTGCCCAGCCGCACCCTCATCTGGACCGCCGGCGTCGCCGCGAGCCCGCTCATCGCCACGTTGGGCGCCGACACCGCGAAGAGCGGCCGGCTCGTCGTCACTCCGGACCTGCGGGTGCCCGGGGCGGACGGCGCGTTCGCGCTCGGTGACGCGGCCGCCGTTCCCGACCTCGCCGACGGCGGGGACGGTGCGGTCTGCCCGCCCACCGCACAGCATGCCGAGCGCCAGGGCAAGGCCGCCGCCGACAACATCGTCGCCACCCTGCGGGGCACGCCGCTGCGCCCGTACGTCCACAAGGACCTCGGACTGGTCGTCGACCTCGGCGGCCGCGACGGTGTCTCCCGGCCCCTCGGCATCGACCTGCGCGGAATGCCCGCCCAGGCCGTGGCCCGCGGCTACCACTGGGCGGCGCTGCGCACCGGCGCCGCGAAGACCCGGGTGATGACGAACTGGCTCCTGAACGCCGTCGCCGGCGACGACTTCGTCCGGACCGGCTTCCAAACGTACAAGCCGGGGACGCTGCGCGACTTCGAGTACACGGACCACTACCTCACTCCGGAGGAGACACGGGCCCGCACGGCGCCCGACGGGGGCTGACAACTCCGGGCGGTTTCCGGACCTCCTGCCGAACAACGACTCCACCACTGCTCCCAGAGCCGACAGCCCTCGGCGAAGGGCGGCTCCTCCCGGGGCCGGACGGCACGTCAGGCCCGCAGGGCAGGGCCGCGCATTCCGGATTCCACGGGCATACCGCCCTTCGTGCCGGGAGTCGGGGTTTCCCACGCCGCCGCACCGTGCCTATATTTGTCACACGACAACTGTTGCATGTGCGGGCTAACCCGGGGAGCAGTCCGACCCCCTCGACCCGGCCCTCCCCGCCGGTCCCGCCGAACCCCTGCCCCTGGCGCTGCGTACGGAGGAGGACCTGCTGTCGGTACGGCACGCGGTACGCGCCGCAACACTCAAGGCCGGCTTCGGGATCGTGGACCAGACACGAGTGGTCACCGCCGCCAGTGAACTGGCCCGCAACGCCTACGTGCACGGCGGGGGAGGGACACTGCTCATCGAATACCCGCGTCGGGAAGGCGGCAACGGACTGCGGCTGACGATCAGCGACAACGGCCCCGGAATCGGCGACACCGACGAAGTCCTCGCCGACGGGTTCACCACCGGGGGCGGACTCGGCCACGGCCTGGGAGGCGCCAAGCGCCTCGTGGACGATTTCACCTTGCGCAGCGCACCCGGACAAGGCACGACGGTGACCGTTACCCGTTGGGCAGGCCCGTGACCCCCACCCCCGCGACCGCGACCGCGCACATTCCCGGCCACCGCCATCGGCGCTTTTGGGACGACGCCACCGTGCTGACGGCCCGCCAGACGGCCCGCCACCAAGCGGTGAACCCGTGAAACCCACGAGCTACTCGACGCTGACCGCACTCCGCAGGGCGGTCCGCCGGCTTGCCCGCGCCCACCGCCTGCCGGCGGACGTCCGCGGCCGCCTCATGCTGTCGGTGACCGACCTCGCCACGGCCGAACTCCGCGCCGGACCCATCGCCCTCAGCGCCTCCCGCGCGAAGGAACCCGACGACACAGGGTTCCTCGTCGTCACCCTCCAGGCACCCCAATCAACGACGCACCTCGCCACCCACGATCTTCCCCTGCCCGCGCCAACGACATCCGGCCACACGGTGACCTGGCACATTCCCGTACCCGAAGCCGGACCACCCCGCCCGCAGGACCCCCTCCACCCCCGACCCGAGAACTCCGCCGGACGGCTGCAGGCCGAATCCCACGACAGCGACGGAGAACTGCGCGCCACTCTCGCCCTCGCCGACAGCCTCGCCGGCGAACACCGCCTCCTCAAACACGAACTCGCCGAGACCAACGCCGGGGTACTCGCCCTCTACGTGCAGCTCGAAGAGCAGGATGAGCGGCTCCGCCAGGCCCATGGACAGGTCCTACGGGAACTTGAGGACGCCCTGCGACCCCCGCCGCCCCGGATCGCGGGCCTCGAAGTCGCCGTCCACTACGCACCCGCCGACCCCGGCGCCCCCACCGGCGGCGACCTCTACGACTGGTTCGCCCTCCCCGACGGCACCCTCCACATCACCGTCGTGGATGCGGTGGGCCACGGCGTGGGCAGCACCCGCAGCGCCCTCAACGTCGCCCACGCCGTGCGGACCCTGGCCCTCGAAGGCCATCCGCTCCAGTCGATCGCGGCCCGCACCCACGACATCCTCATGCCGCTGGACCCCAAACTGATGGCGACCGTGCTCCTGGCCCGGATCGACCCCGCGACCGGGGAACTCCAGCTCGCCAACGGGAGCCACCCGCCCGCTCTCCTGGTCCGCTCCGACGGCAGCGCGCAGTACCTCGAAGTGCCGGGCCGCGGCATCGGGTTCCCCTTCCCGGGCAGCGACAGTGTCCTGTCCGCACGACTGCACGCGGGAGACCTCCTCCTTCTCTACACCGACGGCCTCACCGAAAGCCGCAAAGACGCCTACGAAGGGGAGATCCGGCTCGTCCGAGCCGCCCAGAACCACGCCCACCTGCCCCTGGCCGGTATTCCCGCAGCCATCGCGGCCGACATGCACCAGATCGTCCTTCACGCCGACGACACCCTGGCCCTGGCCCTGCGCCTCACCCGCACGACTGGTCCAAGGACGTGACAGCCGGCGCCGGTGCACCGTCTGCCCGGGCCCAGGCCCAGGCCCGGGCCCGGGCCCGGACGCGGACTCGGATAGCCTCGACCCCAGCGGCACGAAAATCCGGACCGTTCCCTTCCACTCAGGGCAGGCCACGGTCGGTCCAGTTCCTGCCGTACGCCCGTCCCGGACCGCCCACCGAGAGGTACCAAGAGGTGCTTGAGAACGAGGCGGCTGACACGCAGGCGTCCCGCTGCCGGAACGAGCAGATGCCTCACGCCCTGCCCTCCGTCAGCCCCGAGCAGGTTGCGCTGGAGGCATGCGGCCTCCTGGAGGTTCTGGATGTGCTGTGGGGCCGAGGCGGCGACGCACCCGCCCCGGTCCCCGTCTCGGCCTCCCAGCTTCGCGTGCTGACCGTGATCGAGCATTGGGAGGGGACGAACCTGCGGGACCTCGGTGAAGCGCTCGGCTCCACACCGCCGTCCGTGAGCCGCCTGTGCGACCGGCTGGAGGCCGCAGGACTCCTCCAGCGCTCCCGCGGCACGGCCAACCGCCGGGAAGTCGAACTGAGGCTGAGTCCCGGCGGCCGCCGCATGCTCGCGCAGATGCGTACCCGGCGGTCCCGCGAGATCGAAACCGTCCTGGCGATGATTCCCCCAGGGCATCTCACAGCGGTGGCCGAAGGCCTGCAGGCCTTCCGCGCCGCGGCGCTCACACGCATAGGCTTCGAGGGGCAGGACGAGGACAGCGCCACCGCCTAGCGCACCTCTTTTGCCACACAGGCCGAAAAACCCTCGGCCCCGGGCCCACGCCGATGTGGCGGGCTCGCACGCGGGATGAGGAAGAGGCCATGAGCAACAGTACGGACGTCTGGCTCGGCGCCGCAGAAAGCGCTCTGCGTGCCGCACCCCCCACCTCGCTTCTCTCGGCCGCCACCGAGCTACTGGCCCGCTACGTACAGGCGAGCGAGGTGACCGTACTGCTTGCGGACTACAGCCTGTCCGTACTGCAACCCGTCACGCGGCTACCGCACACCGGCTCCCAGGTCGCCGTCCGGGACGGGACAGCCGCGGGCCGGGCATTCACAGCCGAAGCCGCGGTCATCGAGGTCACCGACGACCCCCGCACGGTGATCGCCCACCTGCCCGTCACCGTGCGGGGCGACCGCCTGGGCGTCCTCTCCGTCCGTCTGCCGGAGCCGGACCAGGGCACGCCCCGCATGCTGGAGCTCGCTGCCTTCGCCACCGCACTGGGGCACGAGCTGATCGTGGCCGAACGGGACACGGACCTGTATCTGCAGGCCCGCCGCCGTCGCCGGCTCACCCTGGCCGCGGAAATGCAGTGGCAGCTTCTGCCGGGACGCGGACTGAGCCACCCGGAGTACACCCTCGGCGCCCACCTGGAGCCCGCCTACGCCATCGGCGGAGACAACTTCGACTGGAGCACCACCGACGACACTCTGACCATCACGTGCACCGACGGACAGGGACACGGCATCGACGCCGCCCTGCTGACCAGCCTCGCAGTCAGCGCGCTGCGCAACGCCCGGCGCGCGGGTGTCCCCCTCGGTGAGCAGGCGACGCTCGCCGGCGAGGCCGTCTACGCCCAGTACGGGGGAAAGAGTTGCGCACCGTCACTCCTGCTGAGCTTCGACCTGGCCACAGGCACGGTGCAGGCGGTGGACGCCGGATCCCCACAGGTGTTCCGGGTGCGCGACAACCTTGTGGAACAGATGGTCCTGGAGAACCAGACACCCCTGGGGATGTTCCAGGAAACCGAATACCACCCGCAGCCGTTCAGTGTCGCCGCCGGTGACCGTCTCGTGATCGTCAGCAGCGGCGTGCACGGATCACCGGCCGATGGCAGCCAAGCCTTCGGCGAACGCGCCCTACGCGAAACCATTGCCGCCACCCAGAGGTCATCGACACATGAGACCGCCCGAGCCCTCGTCGACGGCCTCGTCCAATTCCACGGTGGGAGCGACCTCCCCCATGACGCCGCAGTGGTATGCCTGGACTGGCGGGGCGGACAACGGCCGTCAGGCGGCTGACCCCCCGCCCCACGCGCAAGCGGTGACGTGGGCGCAGGAAACCGTCAACCCGCACGACGGGCACGCACTCAGTGCTCGCGACCGGGCGGCAGCGACCCAGCCGCCCCGGTGAAGGCCCTCAGACCCTTCAACAGCTCCCGGCCCTCTTCGGGCGCCATACGCTGCAAAACCTCGTGGATGGCGCGGCACCGCTGCTCATGGAGGCGGTCGATGGCCTGAAACCCGTGCGGCGCCAGGGTCAAAACGATCTCACGCCGGTCCGAGTCGGCCCGATCACGGTGCAGCAGCCCGGCGGCCTCCAGCCGATCGCACAGCCTGCTGGTGGCCGGGGCCGTCGCGTCGATCTCCTCGGCGAGCCGCGTGAGGTTGATCCGGGGCGAGCCCCGCACCACCACCAGGGCCCGCAACTGCAAGGCCGACAGCCGCGGGGGAGCACTCTGCGACGCCCGCTCCCAAAGAGCCGTCAAGGCCTCCGAGGCATCAGCCACCTCGCACGCCGTCTCGTACAGCGGATCTTCGGGCGGTTGTGCGCTCACTGTTGGCGTCACTCCCTGTAGGCAAGTGCAAATCCCTCGGGAGAGGCGCTGCCGGCGACAGGTTCACATCTGAACGGATACCCCTCGTCTGCCCTCTCTCAGGAGAGTATCCCCGCTGCCGGAAACATGCGCCCCAGCGCGCAACGCTCCCGGAGCCCGCGGCGTGCGGCCGTTCAATTCGTCGCCGGCCGCCCGAACCAGTCCAGGCACAGGACCAAAGCATCGTCATCGGAGTCCGCGCCACGGTAGGCCGCCAATTCCTGCAGCATGGCCCGAGGTACCGCGGCGGCCGGCAGCAAGCCGGCCGCCTGAATCGCCTTGGCCAGAGCGCGGTCACCGTACGCCTCGCCACCCGCACTGGCGGCTGCGTACACGCCGTCACTCACGAAGACCAGCCGGTCTCCCGGGAGAACCTGAAATTCCTGCGCGACATAGAGGGACTCCTCGAACATCCCGAGAGGAAGCTGCGCCTCGAATTCGACGCGCTCCACACGTCTGTCCCGGTAGCGCCACAGTTGTGGGGAGCCGGCGTCCACGACATGCGCCCACCCGGTACCCAGCTCGAAGGACAGGAGAAGGGTGGACACGAACTCGCGCCCCCGGTACTGCCCGTAGATGGCCTGGTCCGCCAGCGCCGCCTGGTCGGCGATGCCGATACCCGCACGTCGGGCGTTGCGCAGCGCGTTGATCGCGAGGTTCGTCAGGAGCGAGGCCTGGATTCCTTCACCCATGCCGTTGGTGACGGTGAGCGTGAGGGTCTCGGCGGTGGTGGACCAGTCGAAATTGTCACCGTGGATGTCGTACGCGGGCTCCAGCTGTGCCCCGATGGCGTACTCCGGCCGGGCGCAGGACCTTGCCGGGAGCAACTGCCACTGCATCTCGGCCGCCAGGGTGAGCCGGCTGGCGCGGCGGGCCTGGAGATAGAGGTCCGTATCGCGTTCCGCCACGACGATCTCATGCCCGAGCAGCTCCGCCACGTCGGCCAGCTCCCTGACGGTCTCGGAGGTGCAGGCGTCCTCGGGCATGCGCACCGTGAGGATGCCCAGGCGATCGCCCCGTACGGTAACCGGCACATGCAGGTCGATGGCGCCTTCCCGCGACGCGTACTGCCCGTAGGGTTCCTGGCTGCCGAACGCGCGGCCCTCCGACGTGCTCTGGACGGGTAGGGGCTCCGCGGTGTGCGGCAACGCGGTCACCGGCTGCAGCACGGTGAGGCTGTAGTCGGCCATGAGAAGTTCAACCTCGATCGCCTGGAAATGCTCGATGAGGGCGGCGCGGACCGTGTGGAGAAGGTCATGGGGCGCTGCCGTGCGCAGAGCACGTTCCACAGCCAGAAAGTTCGTCATGGTCACGGGCCATTTCTTCGAGAAGCAGTGGTGGTTGCCGGCACCTGCGATACGGAGGCGCCGCAGGCGCGCGTCGAGGCGTCTCCTCGTTCTGGCCCGATCCGCTCCGACGAGCGGGTGATGCGACCGCGAAACATTTGTCATGCAGCAACTATTGACTCTACCGCTTTTCGTCGTGTGGGAACGAGCCGCCGACGGGTCTCGGGAGTGAGGTGGCTGAAGGGTTCGCTGTGCGCCCGCGCCCGACCGGAGGCCACTTCGGTGAACAGGCCTTGCCCTGCTCCATGTGGTGCGCGGCCTCGTCGGCGTCTCCCGAGCGGGCAAGCACTCCGGCGGGTTCGGCGGGATCGTGGAACAGCGGCCCCTCGGGCGCCGGCCGTGGTGCAGCTACTTCGTGTAGTTGTAGACGGTTGCTCGGGAGATGCCGAGCTGGTCGGCGATGTGCTGTGCGGAACTCCGGGTCTCGAAGAACCCGTCGCGATGCAGTTGCCGGACCAGCTCGCGCTTCTGCTCGCGGTTGAGGCTTCGTGGGGTGCTGGAGCGATCCGCCGCGAAGGAGTCGATGGCCGCCCGGAGTTCGCGTTCGGTGCGGTCGCGCAGCGTCTCGAAGGGCTCGCCGCGGTGTTCGATGTCTGCGGCGACGAGGTTCGCCAGGGTCAGCGTCAGCGGGGACAGCGTGCTGATGTCGAGGTTCAGGCACAGTGCCGCGATGTAACGACCGTCGGCGTTTCTGATCCCGATCGAGGTGCTCTTGGCCGGGCGGCCGTCGGGGAACCGGTTGCTGT
Source organism: Streptomyces sp. NPDC058662 (assembly GCF_042716255.1). Classification (NCBI taxonomy): domain Bacteria; kingdom Bacillati; phylum Actinomycetota; class Actinomycetes; order Kitasatosporales; family Streptomycetaceae; genus Streptomyces; species Streptomyces sp. NPDC058662. Next base: position 27,849 of record NZ_JBHXRU010000052.1, read on the forward strand.
AGTTCTGGAGGACGCTGGGGTACCCGGGGTCTGCGATTCGGCGTAGCCCCAGTTCGGTGGCGGAGTCGCCGACCTGGCGCCCGGACAGGTTGTTCTCGATGACGCGGATGGCGCTGCGAGGCCGACGCAGGTCGTGCAGGACGACCTCGCACAACCCCGGGAACATGCGCCCGACGGCGACCGCGATTCGTTCCGCCTCCCGAAGGAGGTGCTCGTCGGCGAGTTCGCCATCGGGTCGGTCATCCGCGGAGGCCAGGGTCTCGGCTGACGGGTCCAGGCTGTCAATGCCGGTTGCACGGCCCCGGTGCGGGGGCTGCGAGGGGGGTGCCATCGCGCTCTTCCTTCTCTTCCGGAGGTCAGTGGGAGGGCCCGTCGAACACGGAGGCCATCTTCTCGGCGGACTTCAGCCCGGCGCCGGTGAGCACGACCACGGTCGTCTCGTGGGGTGCGATGTCTCCGGTCGCGATGAAGTGGTCGAGTGTTGCGGCGGCGACGCTGCTCGTCGGCTCGGCGTACAGGCCTCGTGCGCTCAGCGCGCGGACCGCGGCGCGGATCTCCCCCTCGGAGACGGCGTATGCGGCGCCGTTGGAGCGGCTGATGGCGTCCACCGCCTCGGGCAGTCGGACCGGGTTGGCGATGGATGCGCCTTCGGCGATCGTAGGTACCCGCTCGCCGCGGCTGGCAGGGTCGATGCCGTTGTACGTGTCGGCGATGGTCGCCCAGTGCTCGGGCTGCCCGACGAACAGGCGCGGGCGCTTGCCGATCTGACCGGCATCGAGCAGTTCGCCGAAGGCGATGTCGCAACCGATGATGTTGCTGCCCGCCCCGGCCACCAGGACGACGTTGTCGGGCGCCGTGAAGCGGAGGGACTCCCACATCTCGTAGGCGATGGTCTTCGTCCCCTGGATGAACATGGGGTGCCAGTTGTGGCTGGCGTAGGGAATTCCCGCTGACTGGCGGATCGCCTCGTCCGAGGCCTTCTCGCGGTTGCCGCTCACAAGCTGGATTTCGGCTCCGTAGGCGCGGGCCTGGAGGATCTTGGCTGCCGAGGTGGCGGCGGGGGCGATGATCTTCGCGCGGATGCCGGCAGCGGCGGCGTAGGCGGCGACCGCGGAACCACCGTTTCCCGAACTGTCCTCCAGCACTCGGAGGGCGCCGTGTGCCGCGAGGTGGGACATCATGACCGAAACGCCTCGGTCCTTGAAGCTGGAGGTCGGGTTGAACCACTCCAGCTTGAAGTGGACGCGCTGGCCGGCCCAGTTGACCGGGATCATCGGAGTCCATCCTTCTCCCAAGCTCACCCGGTGGCCGGCCGGGACGAGCAGTGCCGCGTGGTACCGCCAGATGGACCGTTCGTTCGTGTCGATCCGGTCAGGACGCAGGCCCGGCAGCGGGCTGACGGTGAGGGGGCTGCCGTCCTCGCCTCGCCAGCGGGGGTCGTCCAGGGAGTAGCGGTTCCCGGATCGGTCATACAGGTGGGGTGCGGGAGCGGCTGCGTGCTGTTCAGCGGTCATGGTCTGTTCCACCTTCTTCTGCGCGCCGTGCTTCCACCAGCACCTCGGTTGACGGGTCGTCGCACAGATTAGACGTCCTGTCCAAGTTTATCCAATGCATCTAACGAGGGCTCCGGGCGCGAGTGCGCACCCCGGCGACAACCTCTCGCGCGGACACGCTGCGCCTGGACAGGGTCCGGCCGCAGCGGCAGCCGCGGCCTGGAGGGCACGATCACGCGGCGGCCGGGCTGCGGCATCCACTGCGCCACCTTGCCGGGGGGCTGCGCCCGCAGCGCGGGGCTGTCCACCACCGAGCGTCTTGCCGATGCCGCTGGAGCAGCCGGTGATCAGTACCGGTCACCAGGACACACCCCAGGGCCAGCACCGCCAGCCAGACGGCCACCGGGGCGGTGAAGCCCGGCCCCAGCACCCACAGCGCCGCGCAGGGCACGAGGACGAGCGCCACTCCCACTACGCCCCGTACCACGGGCGCACCTACGACCATCGGCAACGTCCGTCGGCCCACCGCCGTGTCGCCGGGGACGTCCCGCAGGTCCTCCACGAACCCGGTCAGCCAGTAGGCGGTGCCCGCGACCACCCAGTACCAGGCCGCAGGGGTCAGCGGCCCGGCCAGCTGCCAGGCCGCTCCCAGCAGGGCGAATGCACCCCCGACGATCGCGGGATTCTTCACGAACCACCAGCGCATCAGGTTCTCGTACGTGCGTACTCCGACCAGAACAACCCACAGGACCGTCCAGGGCAGCACGCCCCACACCTGCCCGGCCAGCAGGAACAGTACGACCACCACGACGAGGCGGTGTGTCGTTCCCCGCACCGTGGCCAAGCCGCTGGGAAGGGGGCGGTCGGGTTTGTTCGCGCGGTCCTCCTCCACCCCGACCAGTTGGTTCGACAAGGTGTGCACGGACAGGAACAGCCAGCAGTAGACCAGGCTCTTGACCAGCACCCACGCAAGATCCGATGCCGGCAGATGCAGGTTTCGCCACGCCGCCACCGTGAAGAACGCTCCCGGCATCACTGCGGCCGACAGGTCCACCACATTGAACCGCCAGGCCAGTACCGCCTCGGACCTGAGCCGGTACCAGCAGCGCCGAGTAATCCGTCCTCGATCACAAGACCCCTCCCGAAGCGCGCTGCGGCACTGGTGGCCCGGCCGCCGACGCCGACGGCCCGGACAGGAACAGGCAGAGAGACAATCCCCAGGGCCACGGCGCTTCACGTACCGGTACGCGTGCCTGGTTGGCAGCACCCGTCCGGGGACCGGCCTGCCTTGACGGCCAACGTCGACTCAGGCCTTGATCCCGGCTCTTGAACACGGCCGAGGCAGACGCGGCGGTGTGTACAAAGCCTTCCGGCGTCCCGGGGCGTCTCGGGGTCCGCCGGGATACGCACCGGCAACAGGCGCAGCCGCTCGGGGTGACCCACCCGAAGGCCGATCAGTCGATGACCGCTGTGGCCTCGACCTCGACGAGGAGGCCGGAGTCGGCCAGCGCCGCGACCCCGATGCCGGTGAGCGGCGGGGCGGGGAGGGGCCCGAGCTTCGCGGCGGCCCGCGCGACACCTTCGACGAACAGGGGCATCTTGTCGGGGGCCCAGTCGACGGCGTAGACGGTCAGCTTCGCGACCTGGTCGAACGAGGCACCGACCTCGGCGAGGGCGGCTGCGATGTTGAGGTAGCACTGCTCGACCTGGGCTGGGAGGTCGCCCTCGCCGACGAGTACGCCGTCGGCGTTCCAGGCGACCTGTCCTGCGATGAAGATCAGCTTTGATCCGGTCGCAACCGCCGTCTGCCGGTAGAGGTCCACCTTCACCAGTCCCGCGGGGTCTACCAGGTTGATGGTCATGCCTGCTCCTTGTCGTGAGGATCCGGGGACGCGCTTCCGCCGAGACGGGGCGGACTTCGCTCCCTTGTGGTTACTTGGTAACCGTAGGAGAGTGGCCGCTGACGTGGAAGAACGCACTTTTTGGTGAGAGGGGAACCTCATGGTGACCAAGCAGCTCAACGGCAGTTCCAACGAAGCGGACCTCAGGCGCGCGGACTCACTGGCACGCGAGATCTTCTCGGACATCGCCAACAAGTGGGCGTTGCTGATCATCGAGGCCTTGGGCGAGCGCACCCTGCGCTTCACGGAGCTGCGCAACGAAGTCGACGGCATCAGCCACAAGATGCTCACGCAGAACCTGCGGATGCTGGAGCGCAACGGGCTCATCGTGCGTGACGTCCACCCCACTGTGCCGCCGCGGGTGGAGTACTCCCTCACAGAGCCGGGTGAAGCCCTCCGCAAGACCGTGGACGTCATGTGCGAGTGGACCCATCGGCACTTCGGGCACATCGAGGCCTCACGTCACCGCTTCGACGCCTGACTGCCCGGCACCGGTCCGGTCCGTGGCCGGGTCGGCCTGTTCGATCGGCCCTGTGGTGATCTAGGGGTCGCTGACTGTGGCGACCTGCGAGGCGCCGGTGACTTCGACGACGGTGGAGCCGGCCCGGTACGCCACGGGGCGGCTCGCATGCAACGGGTCGTCGACGGTGGGACGTCGCGGCGAAGCCGCTGCGGGTGGGCCTTCGGCGGCCGGCGCCCACAGGCCCGCCACGTACCCCTGCGAAGGGTAATCGCGGTCGGGGACTGCCGGAGTCACCCGGGCCGAGCTGACGGGCTGCTCCTGCGGCCGGTCGGCGGACGTCCCGGAACCCGCGCTCGGCGCGGACCGTCAGGCCGCCGACAGCACGGCGCTCGGCCACCTGTTCCGGAGCGCCATCGACTACGGGCCCAGCATCATCGGCGACGGCAAGCCGCACGGCCTCACCAACGGTGGTGGCTGGGGCCTGCGACGCACCAACACGTGCACCACGGCCACCGCCGTGGATGTCAGGCTCCAAAACTTCAGCGCCGCCAATGAGGGGTCGCTCTGGAAGGCCGACGCGAACGCGGACGGCACCGTACGGCTTACCGACAACTGTCCCCAACCCCTGACCCTCACCGCCCCCGCGGCCGCCGGCGACGTGGTGGCCGTCAAGCCTTTCGATCCGGCCAACGCCTAAGGGCTGTCCCGTAACTGTCTGGAGGAGTAAGCGTCGGGCTCAAACTCCCTTGCGGTCTGCTGCTGCGGCCCAGCGGCGGATGTGCGGGTCGGGATGGGCACGGGCGGATACGAGCGTGCTTTCGAGTAGTTCGTGCAGGGGTGGCGGGTAGGCCGCGCGGGCGGTGGGCAGGTCCAGCAGGACGCGGTGGCGCATCTGCAGGTCGGTGGTTTCGGCGAACACCCGCAGGGATACCTCCAGCCAGGCGCCCTTGATGTCCTGCGACTCGTCCAGCGCGGGATCACGTACCCCGCCGGGTCCGTACGCTGGAGACCGGTCTGCACGCAACGGCACATGGGCGCTGTACCAGGCCCGCACGGCACCGGCTCGCTCGGCATCCGTGCCGACCTGCAGGTAGTCGACCAATGCCGCCATCACACGGCGGCGTCCGAATGCGTAGACCGCCGGCTCGACGAACCAGCGGCAGAAGCTGGGATCCGGGTCGTACGCGGCTGCCGCCATCAGCGGGACGAACCACTCATCGGGCAGACTCGCACGTCCGAGCAGGGGCTTGCGCACCGCATGGGCAAGATGGCGGGCATGCCGATTTTCCGGCTCTATACCGACGTCTCCGACGCCCAACAGCTGGGCTAGCTCTGTCACGCATGCCAGGAATGAACGCGGTTCTATGCTGCTCTGCTCGTCTTCGGCCACGGCAGCATTCTGGACCGGCCACGTCGGCAGGCACAGGTTCGATGACCGCCGGCGCTGGGGCGGAAGAGGACTCGCGCAGCCTCACTTGGGTGGAACGATCATGGTGTGACTGGTGTGATCACGGCGTCGGAGCCGTCCTGGATAGCTCCATTCTCAGGGCTGAGCCCTCGCGCTTTCGGGAAGCTGGTGACCGTGCTGCGACGTGAAGGTGCGGATGTGGTCCGCAAGGGCCGACCGTGGAGCCTCCCACTGGAAGACCGGGCCCTGCCGGTGGCCGCGTACTGGCGCACGAACCTGACCATGCGCCAGCTCGTCCCGCTGTTCGGGGTGTCCAAGTCGGCGGCGGACCGGATCATCGATCGACCACCTCGGGCCGATGCTCGCGCTCCAGCCCCGCAAGCGTTTCGCCAAGGACGCCGTGCTCATCGTGGATGGGACCTTGGTCCCCACCCGGGACCACACCATCGCCGAGCGGTCGAAGAACTACCGGTACTCCACCAACCACCAGGTCATCATCGACGCCGACACCCGGCGCGTCGTCGTGGTCGGCCGACCGCTCGCCGGGAACCGCAACGACTGCAAGGCGTGTGCGGAATCCGGCGCCAAGGCCGCCGTCGGCAAGACCCTCGTGATCGCCGACCGCGGCTACCCGGGCACCGGACTCGTCATCCCGCACCGTCGCGAGCGCGGCCAGACCGAACTGCCGGACTGGAAAGAAGAGCACAACGGGTCCCACAAGCAGGTCCGGGCCCGGGTCGAGCACGTCTTCGCCCGCATGAAGACCTGGAAGATCCTCCGCGACTGCCGCCTCAAGGGAGACGGTGTCCACCACGCGATGCTCGGCATCGCCCGGATGCACAACTCGCTCTCGCCCGATAGACCGATGGGCTCCACCGCGATCAACCATGCCGGAGGCGACCCGAACCAGGGGTGAACCAGGGACGGACAACACGCCTTCGCACCACTGCTTGCAGCTTCTGCGTGACCCCCGCCTTGGCCACGGCAGGCTCTGTCGGCGAGTGCCGCCCCGTCTCTGCTCACTCCAGGAGGGTGAGTGAACGGAGATCGGCGTCCAGCACGCGGATCAACTCGCCGACCCGTCCGCCCCCATCCGGTGCTGCCGGGAAACGTTTGAGCACGTCAACGACGACCGGAGTCGCGTGTTGCGCCGCCCGTTCAATGTGTTCGGCCCCGACGCTCCGATCGTCGCCGGCGAGGAGTTCGGCTGCTCTGGCCGCGTAGGCGCCGGCTCCGAGGATGTGCTTGACCTGGGTGGCCTTGGCCAGCGGATGCAGATAGGCGGCGCCCGCCGCGGACATCGCCGCCCAGGCCGCATCGCGCGCAGCCGCGGTGTCCGCGCTCTTGGCCGCCTTGAGGGCCGCCGACGCCGTGTCGCGCAGAGCCTTCCCGCGCTCGCCACCCCGAGCGAATGCCCACGCGGCCCCGACCGCGTCTCGGGGCCGGGAGTCATCCGGCTGGTCGGCCTCGAATATCTTGAGCGCGGCCTCCGCGCACGCCGCGGCGAACGCGGTGACCGCACGAAGGTCCTGCTTGCTCAGAACGATCTCGCTCGCTTCACCTGTCATGAACCCAGTTTCAACGACGACGCCGATCGCCTTCGCAGCAGACCAAGCAGGTAGCTTGACTCCCTGGCGCGCCAGACGGCTTGACCACGCTCGCCACCGCGCAGCGACCCCGAGCACCTGCCGGCGGTGCGCGCATTCAGACCGGCCCTGTCCCGCCGCAACCTGCACCGTCACCGTACGTACTTGCCGTGCGCACCAGCGGGTGGGGGAGTGCGGTGCATCGCGCACCGCTCATTCCATCGGTGGGGGCACCTACCCCGGGACGAGACGTTCTCCTATCCCGGGTCCGCGCAGAGTTGGGAGGTCAAGGTGGTGCGGGCCCATTCCTCCCACGTGTCCGGTGACCAGTCGCGGTCGCGGACGAAGACCAGGTAGAGCTGCGGGCTGAGCAGGCCGAACAGCAGGTCCGCCGCCCTCTCGACGGAGAGGCCAGGTCGGGTGTCGGGCTTGCGGACCAGGGCTTCGGCCGCTGCGTACTGCACGGTGTAACGCGGGTCGGGTCCGTCCGGCCACTGTGCGGCGATCTCAGGGTCGGTGGCCGCGGCGGCCGCGATCAGCGGCATGATCGGGGCGACCCGGCCGAGGATCTCGCGGGTGCCGTGGACGTGCGCGCGCAGCTGGCCGGCCGCGGTGGGCTCGGCGCACGCGGCGCGAAACCACTCGCGATCCATCGTCGCGACCGGCTCGCTGTCCCCGGCGATGGACGTGTCGACGACGTCCTTGAACAACGTGCGCTTGTTGCGGAAGACGAAGTAGACCGTCTGGACGGCCACGCCCGCCCGGTCCGCGACCTCCTGCAAGCTCGTCGCCCCGTACCCCTGCGCGACGAACAGCTCGCGAGCCGCCTCGACGACCTTCTCACGCGTGCGGCGTGAGCGCTCGGCCCGCTTGTCCGGCCGCTTGACAGTGTCCATGTCACGAGTCTATCTCTAGAGAGCGTCACTAGAGTTGAACTCTAATTTTTTGGAGGAGACGATGGACCACTCCAGCGCCACCCAGAACCAGGAACGGGACCCGGCCTCAAGCCGGCGAGACCCGGAGGAGGAGTCCGTCCACCGAGCACTGGAGGGCTACTACCGCGCCGGCAAGGCACCGTGGGACACCGGCGTGACACCGCCCGAACTGGTCGCCCTCGTAGAAGGGCACGGCGCGCTGCCGCCCGGCCGCGCTCTCGAACTCGGCTGCGGCACAGGGACCAACGCCATCTACCTCGCACAGCACGGCTGGGAGGTGGCGGCTGTCGACCTGATCGACCGCGCCGTCGACCAGGCCAAGGCAAAGGCCGCGGAGGCAGGAGCGGCGGTACGGCTGCTGCACGGAGACGCCACCCGACTCGACGAGCTGGACGTACTGGGCCCCTTCGACCTGTTCTTCGACCTGAGCTGCTACTGCGGCATCCCGCTGCACCGCCGCGACGCCTACGCCGCCGGCCTCACCCACCGCGCCGCTCCCGGAGCCCGGTTGCTGATGTTCGGATACGGCCCCGAGCCGCTCGGCAGCCCGAACACCGAGATCACGTCGTGGGCCGCGGGTGTCACAGCCGACGAGCTCCGCGCCAGATTCCCCGCCTGGGAACTACTCGACGTCACCCCGGGCACCAACCCGATGCCGACCTCCTGGTTCACGCTGCGCCGCGACGCCTAGTGCCGTGCAAGGCGGTTCCGTCTCGATGGGCCGCCGCTGGGCCTGTCGGACGAGGCGGAGCCGGAGGACCGGCGTGGCGCGTGGTGTGGATCAGTGGGGTGCGGCACCGATAAGGACGGCGTTCGAGGGTAGACGCCCGCTGAGTCGCCCGGCGGAGCCAACTGTTCCGCCGCTTCCAACGGGAGAACGAGAGAATCATGATCTTCATCGGGCTTATCCTCCTGCTCATCGGTTTCCTGACCGGGATCTCGATCCTGTGGACCATCGGCATCGTCCTGCTCGTGGTGGGCGCGGTGCTGTGGATCCTGGGCTCGGTCGGCCACGCGGTCGGCGGTCGCCGTCACTACTGGTAGGACGTGCCCGGACGGGCACCGAGGGCCGGCGGCGACGACGCGCGGAACGGCCGGCCGCCCCGGGGAGACACCTCGTGGGGCCACACAGCAGTCGGAAGGCAGGGGCGGGGCCCGGTACCGGGGCCCCGCCCCTCAACGACGGATCGATGGGTGACAGAGCAATGCGAAGCGTGGGCGTGGAAGAAGAACTGCTGCTGGTCGACGCGTCCAGCGGCGATCCGCTGGCCGTGTCGGGCGCCGTCCTGGCCGCGGCCGACCGCTCGGCGGGCGGGCGGTCCGGGGCGGGGGAGCCGCAGGAGCACACCTTCGAGAAGGAACTGCAGAAGGAGCAGGTGGAGTTCGCCACCAAGCCCGTGACGGAGATGGGCGAGCTCGCGCAGGAGATCATCCGCTGGCGCGCGGAGGCGGACCGGCACGCCCGGGCCGCCGGAGCCCGTGTGGCGGCCCTCGGGACGTCACCGCTGCCCGTGCAGCCCTCGTTGAGCCCCGGCGAGCGGTACGCGTGGGTGGGCGAGCAGTTCGGCCTGACCGCTCAGGAGCAGCTGACCTGCGGCTGCCACGTCCACGTCTCGGTCGAGTCGGACGAGGAGGGCGTCGCGGTCCTTGACCGGATCCGCCCCTGGCTGCCCGTACTGACCGCCATGAGCGCGAACTCCCCCTTCTGGCAGGGCGCCGACAGCGGCTACGGAAGCTACCGGAGCCGGGTGTGGAACCGTTTCCCCTCCGCCGGGCCGGTGGGTGTCTTCGAGTCCGCGGACCGCTACCACGAGCAGGTGCGCGCGATGGTCGACACCGGCGTGCTGCACGACGAGGGGATGATCTACTTCGACGCCCGGCTGTCGGCCGCGTACCCCACGGTCGAGATCAGGGTCGCGGACGTGTGCCTGGACGCGTCCGGCCCCGTCCTCCTGGCCGCCCTCGCCCGCGGGCTCGTGGAGACCGCGGCCCGCGCCTGGCGGGCCGGTGAACCGCCGGCCAGGATCAGCACCAGCCTGCTGCGGCTGGCGGCCTGGAGGGCGGGGCGCTCGGGGCTGGACGGACCGCTCCTGCACCCCCGGACCATGCGGGAGGCCGCTCCCGCCGACGCCGTGCGCGCCCTCCACGACCACGTCCGCGAGGCGCTGGAGGACCACGGCGACCAGGAACGGGTGAGCGCGGGGATCGCCGAGCTCCTGGAACGGGGCAACGGGGCCCGGGTCCAGCGCGAGCTGTTGAGCGCGCGCGGCGACCTCGCCGCCGTCGTCGCGGGCTGCGTGGAGATCACCACCGCGTCCGCCGCCTGAGAAGGCCCCCGGGAGACCCGGGGCGCCACCTGACACAGGCCCCCCGGGAATCCCGGGGGGCCTGTCACCTGCCGTCCCGGATCAAGTCGTAGACGAGGATCAGCAGCGCCCCGGCCATCACCGCCAGGTGCACCCACACCGGGACCTCCGCCAGACTCCCACCGGCCGTCATCGTCGCCTCCCGTGGTCCCCGCGGGCGCCCGTGGCCTCTGCCGGCACACCGGTGTCCCGTAAGCGGGTCTGCTCACTTGTGGTCATGTACCGCCTTTGCCCCCGCTTCGCCCGACCACGCACCGATGTGTCCGCTCGATCAGGGAGGGCATACGCGGGACCGGGGCCGAGAGCGGCGGTCACAGGACGACCGCCCGGGCGGCACGCGGACGGTGCGGCCCGCCCCCATCCACCGCAGTGCGTCGACGGTCGGGGTGAGGCGACAGTGAATATGACGGTAGCGATTACGGGCGATCCTCCGACCACGGGGGCGCCGGTCACGGGGCAGAGCCGCCGGCTCTTCCTGCGGAACATCCGGGGCGCGGTCGCCAAGGGCCGCGCGTTCACCCGCCAGACCCTCCGGGACTGGGGCTGGGACCGCCACGAGAGCGCCGAGGACGTCCTCCTCGTCGTGTCCGAGCTGGTGACCAACGCCGCCCTGCACGCGGGCGGCTGCCACGAGCTCGTACTGACCGCCGGGGAGAGCCTGCGCATCGACGTCCTCGACGGGGCCGACGCGGCCCCCCGACCCCTGACCGCGCGTCGGCCGGGCGCCCTCGGCGGCCACGGCCTGCACATCGTGCAGCGGCTCTCGGACCGCTGGGGCTCCACCACCCACGGCGCGGGCAAGGCCGTCTGGGCGGAGTTCGACGCGTACCGGCTCGCCACCGGCCACCGGAACCCGCAACGGGGCCTCGCCGCCCACCACTTGTGACTCATGAGTACTGCACACCCCGGCGGTGACAACGGTGACTGTTGCCGCCTCCGCCGGGCGTGACACGGTCGGGTCTGTCACCGACCGAGGGAGCAGGAGTGAACAAGGGGTACGCCGCTTTCTGCGACGCAGACCGCTGGTTCTACGACGCGCCGTACCGCCGGACCGGCGAGAGCTATCCGGCCGCGCTCGCCCCCGTCCCTTCCGGTTGGCGCTCGCACCGGAGCGGCGACTGGCTCGCCCTGCGGCCCGTCGGTACCGAACTGCCCTCCCAGGGCTGGAAGATCCACGTGTCGGCCACCCTCGACAACGCCGAGTCGGTGCTGACGACGGTGTACGAGTACTGCACCGCCCGGCGCATCGCCTTCAAGTTCGTCCCGAGCCGGTACCTGCTGCACCTGCGCAACGCCAAGTACGCCGCCCGCGCGGCCAGCGGGAAGTTCATCACCGTCTACCCGGCCGACGAGCAGCAGTGCCGCCGCATCGCCGAGGACCTCGACGCCGCACTCGCGGGGGCTGCCGGCCCGTACATCCTCAGCGACCTGCGCTGGGCCGCCGGACCGGTCCACCTGCGGTACGGCAGCTTCACCCTGCGGCACTGCTACGACGAGCGCGGCGAGCTGGTCCCGGCGATCGAGGCCCCGGACGGGCGCCTCGTACCGGACCAGCGCGGGCCGGCCTTCCAACCGCCCGAGTGGCTCGACCTCCCCGACTTCCTCGCACCCCACCTCGCCGCGCGCTCCGCGGTCAACCTGGCCGGCCTCCCCTACACCGTGGAGCGGGCCCTGCACTTCTCCAACGGCGGCGGCGTCTACGTCGGCAAGGACAGCCGAACCGGCGAGACCGTGGTCCTCAAGGAGGCCCGCCCGCACGCCGGCCTCGCCGCCGACGGCGCCGACGCGGTAACCCGGCTGCACCGCGAACAGGCCGCACTGGAAAGACTGGACGGCCTGGACTGCGTCCCCGCCGTCCGCGGGACGTTCACGGTCGGTGACCACCACTTCCTGGTGCTGGAACACCTCGCCGGCAAACCGCTCAACACCTACTTCGCCCGCCGCCACCCGCTGATCGAGGCGGATCCCGACCCCGCGGAGCTCGCCTCGTACACCGACTGGGCGCTCACGATCCACCGGCGGGTCACGGAAGCCGTCGACGCGGTGCACGCCCGCGGAGTGGTGTTCAACGACCTGCACCTCTTCAACATCATGGTGGCGGAGGACGAGTCGGGCGAACCCTCGGTCGCGCTGCTGGACTTCGAGGCCGCCGCGCACGTCGACGAGGGCCTGCGCCAGACCGTGGCCAACCCGGCCTTCGTCGCGCCCGCCGACCGGCGCGGGTTCTCCGTCGACCGCTACGCCCTCGCCTGCCTGCGGCTCGCCCTCTTCCTTCCCCTGACCAGCCTGCTGGTCCTGGACCGGGCCAAGGCCGCGCATCTCGCCGCCGTCGCCGCTGAGCAGTTCCCCGTACCGCGCGGCTTCCTCGACGAGGCGGTCGAGGAGATCCTGGCCGGCGCACCCCAGGGCATACCCCACGGCGCACCGCCGACCGCACCGCGAGGTACGTCGCCGACCGTTCCGCGAGGTACATCGCACGGCACCGGCGCCCGCCCGCCCGCGCCCGCCGATCCGTACCTGCCCGTCGCGCCGGGGGAGTGGCCGGCCGCCCGGACCTCGATGGCCGCCGCGCTGCGCGCCAGCGCCACCCCCGACCGCGAGGACCGCATGGTCCCGGGCGACATCGCCCAGTTCGCCACCGCCGGCGGAGGCGTCGGCTTCGGCCACGGCATCGCCGGAGTGCTCCACGCCCTCGCCGAGACCGGAGCCGAACCCTGGCCCGAGGCCGAGGAATGGCTGCTCGACCGGACCGCCGAGCCGGACTCCGGCACACCGCTCGGCTTCTACGACGGCCTGGCCGGCACCGCCTGGACCCTGCACCGGCTCGGCCACCACGACCGCGCCCTCGACCTCGTCGAGCAGCTGCTGCGCCAGCCCTGGGAGAGCACGGGGCCCGACCTGCACAGCGGACTGGCCGGCATCGGCCTGGCCCTGGACGCGCTCGGCACCGCGAGCGGCGACAGCCGGCTCCACGCGGCGGCCCTGCGCTGCGCCGACCTGCTCACCCGACCCGAGCAGCGGCCCACCCGGGCCGGACTGCTCCACGGCCACTCCGGCCCAGCCCTGCTCCTCGTGCGACTGTACGAGCGCACCGGCGACAAGGAACTCCTCGTCCAGGCCGCCCACGCGCTCCGCCGCGACCTCGACCGCTGCGTCACGAGCGCGTACGGCACCTTGCAGGTGAACGAGGGCTGGCGCACGATGCCGTACCTCGGCGAGGGCAGCGTCGGCATCGGCATGGTCCTCGACGACTGGCTGGAGCACGCACCGGACGAGCGCTTCGAACAGGCCCGGCGCGAGATCGTACGGGCGGCGCAGGCGACCTTCTACGCCCAGCCCGGCCTCATGCGGGGCGCCGCCGGCATGATCCTCCACCTGGCCCGGACCACCACCCCGGGCCCCGGCACCGGGCCCGACGCCATCACCCGCCAGATCGACGCACTGGCCCGGCACGCCGTGCCGTACCAGGGGCATCTGGCCTTTCCCGGCGAGCAGATGATGCGGCTGTCCATGGATCTCACCACGGGCACCGCCGGCGCTCTCCTCGCCCTCGGCAGTGCGGCCCCCCACGGGCGCGCGCACCTGCCGTTCCTCCCGCCGCTGCGCGATCGCGCGGCGGCCCCAGAGCCGGTCCCGTCCGGGGCCGTGACCCATCGCACCACTCAAGAGAAGAAGAGGAACCGACATGACGCTTCTTGACCTGCAGTCGATGGAGACCCCGAAGGAAGAGACCACCGAGGCCGCGATGACGGGCGGCGGCAGCCGTGCCAGCCTGCTGCTCTGCGGTGACAGCAGCCTGAGCGTCACGACCTGTAACTGACCGGGTCGCCCCGGGCCCGGGCGGTTCGCCGCCCGGGCCCGCACCACTTCACTGGAGGCATCCGCCGATGAGCCGTCCCGACGCCGAGGCCGACTCGGCACGGGCGTCGGCCGCCGCACAGGCCGCCGACAGGGAGCTCGTGGCGGCGGCCCGGCACAGCGGCGGACGCACCGCCGCCGTCCTCGGATGCGCGCTCGCGGCCGCCGCGGCCGCCCTCGCCGAACCGGCCGTCCTCGGCCACACCCTCGACCTGCTGCTCAGCGGATCCCCATCGGCTCCCGCCTGGACACTGCTGTGCGCCGCGGTCATCGCGGCCGAGGTCCTGCTGGACGCGGCCGCCGCACGCCTGACCGGCGTGGTCGACGGCCGCACCACCGCCCGACTGCGCCGGCTCGCACTCGCCGGCCTGCTGCGGACCGCCCCGCACCACGCGGCCCGCCACGCACCCGGCGACACCGCCGCGCGGTTGACGGCACACGCCACCGAGGCGGGGAAGACCCCGGCCGCAGTCGCCCACGCCGTCGCCGCGCTGCTGCCGCCGCTCGGCGCCGTGATCGCCCTCTTCCTGATCGACCTGTGGGCGGCGCTCGCCTTCCTGGCGGGCGTCCCGCTACTCCTCCTCCTGCTGCGGGCCTTCGCCCGCGACACCCACACCAGCGTCGCCCGCTACCAGCAGGTGCAGCTCGCGACCGCCGGCCGCCTCGTCGAGGCACTGGCCGGTGCGCGCACGATCGCCGCCGCCGGCACCGCCGACCGCGAACGCGCCCGCATCCTCGCCCAGTTGCCCGCGCTCGGCGCCGAGGGCAGGCGGATGTGGCAGATCTACGGCGGCACGACGGCCCGCTCCACCGCCCTCATGCCGATGCTGCTGTACGTGGTGCTCGCCGTCGGCGGCGTCCGCCTGTCGGCCGGGGCCATCGGGGTCGGCGAACTGCTCGCCGCCCTGCGGTACGCCGCCCTCGCGGCCGGCATCGGCGCCGTGACCGGCGGGCTCGCCGCCGTCGTCCGCGGCCGGTCCGCCGCCCGCCGGACCGCCGAGCTCCTCACCCTGCCCGTACTCGGCCACGGCCGGACCGAACTGCCGCAGGACGGACCCGGCACCCTGGAACTGCGCGACGTACGGCTCGTGCGTGGTGGATCCGCGGTCCTGCGCGACATCAGCCTGGTGGTCCCCGGAGGCAGCACGGTGGCCGTGGTGGGCCGGTCCGGCGCCGGGAAGACACTGCTCGCCGCCGTGGCCGGCCGGCTCACCGACCCCGACGCGGGCCAGGTGCTCCTGGACGGGGTGCCCCTGCGGGAGATGACCGCCGCGGCGCTGCGCCGCGAGATCGTGCACGCCTTCGACCGGCCCGTGCTGTTCGGGGACACGGTCGCCGACGCGATCGCGTTCGGACCGGGTACCGGCCCCGCCCCGGAAGCGGTGCGCGCCGCCGCCCGGGCCGCCGGCGCCGACCTGTTCGTACGGCGGCTGCCCGAGGGGTACGACACGCCGCTCGCCGAGGCCCCGATGTCCGGCGGCGAACGCCAACGGCTGGGGCTTGCACGGGCGTTCTGCCACGCGGGCCGGCTCCTGGTACTGGACGACGCCACCTCCAGCCTCGACACCGTCACGGCCCGCCAGGTCGAGCGCGCGCTCGACCGGGAGGTCCGGCCGGGCACCCGGATCGTGATCGCGCACCGGCTCTCGTCCGCCGCCCGCGCCGACCTCGTCGTATGGCTGGAGGACGGGCGGGTCCGGGCGGTCGGCACCCACGACGAGCTGTGGCGGCGCGACCCCGCCTACCGCACGGTGTTCGCCGCCGGCGCGGAACCTGACGCCGGAGCCGAGGCCGCCACGGAAACGGGAGCCGCGTCGGATCCGGATCCGGTCGCGGATCCGGACGACCGCCGCGCACCGCCGGGCAGGCAGGAGGCGGCGCGGTGACCGGGACCGAGACCGAGACCGAGACCTGGCGCCGGGTGGCGCCCGAGGGCCGGCGCTTCCTGCGCGGCCGCAAGCGCGCCCTCGCGCGCCTGGCGGGGTGGTCACTCCTGGAATCCGCGCACACTTTCCTCGGCGGCTACGGTGTCGCCCGCGCCCTCGACGACGGCTTCCTCGCCGGCCGTACCGGCACCGGTCTCGCCTGGCTGGGCGCCGCCGGGGTGGGAGCGCTGCTCGGCGGCTTCGCGCTGCGCGGGGTGTTCGGCGGACTCGCGGACCTGGTGGAGCCGCTGCGGGACGGCCTGGTGCGGCGGACGGTGCGCCACGCGCTCGACCGCGCGGTCGCCGACCCGGCGCGCGGAGCCGATACGGGCGCGGTCTCCCGGCTGACCCAGCAGACGGAGATGGCCAGGGACTCCTTCGCGGGACTGGTCCTGACGACCCGTTCCTTCGTGTTCACCGCCGTCGGCGCCCTCGCCGGCATGGCGGCCCTGGCCCCCGTACTGCTGCTGGTCGTGCTGCCCCCCCTGCTGCTGGGCGTGGGGGGGGGGGGGGGCCCCCCGCGGCCCCCGGCGGGCCGGGCGCGCCCGGGCCCGGGCAAGGGCGAGGCGCGGGGCGCCCCGGGGGGGGGCCCGGGGGGGGGGGGGGGGGCC